>NZ_OZ224219.1:4567500-4714630 GCF_965152585.1 Nitrospira sp. Ecomares 2.1 | reverse complement strand
CCTACCCAATTTCAAAGGAGTTTTAAATTTCAAGATCAATTATCCCCCCTATACCCTATCCCTACTACCACTACTCCTACTGTTTCTTTTTCTTTTTTATATAATAAAGAAGAAGAGGGATAGTTATATCACCAAGGCCAAATCCGACAGAAATATTTTTTCCAAAAACCCTTGATAGGAAATTGTCTCAAAAGGTCGGGAATCATCTCCTCTTTCTCCTTCACGGCCTAAAACAAAAACCTGGGAGGTTGGAATAGGCGGTAAACTCTGTCCACCCTTGAGAAGCAAGACCGTTACATCTTTCTCAGACAGAGAAGGAACCGGTTCCGGGATAAAAACATTCCAGTCATACTGGTCTTTCGTACAGATATATAAAATATTTCTCATAAGCGATACCGTTAAAAGGTAAGGACTCGATCTGCTTGAGAAACGAGTGAGGCAATTTGAGATGGGGTGGACTCTTGAATAGTAAATTCCTGATCGAGTGAGAAGGTCTTCCCGCTCCCTATTGGTACAACTATCGGCAATTCTAAATTTTTGATGGAAGGGAGATATTTTTCAAGAATCTCCCCATCAGGAAGATCATAGGCCTCATCAGAAATTAACTGCCTGGCATTTTCTAAGAGAATAATCTTTACCGGATTTGGACCGGTCGATAATCCCAACGCAATTCGCATAGCTTCGGATGCCCGGTGTGTAAGGGTGGGATCTTCTCTGATAAGGATAACCAGATTTTTTGGCATCCCTTATTTATACCTTGGATTAATACGTAAAATACTGGATTTGTTAATGAAATATGCGGAGGATATTTTTTTATTCAAAAAATATCGTTTCTTATTGAAAAATAAGAAAAAAACCCTAGCACCAGGTAAAAAAAATGTCAAGAAAAAAGCCAAGATATCTTATCCAATCATTTAAGAGGTTAATGATAGAATTTTTTGAGAAATTTCTTTCAGCTTCACGGATTCCTGAGCTTTGGTGGTCATATTTCTAAGGATGGCCGTTTCCGAACGGGCTTCATCGTCTCCCAGGATAATGGCATAACTGGCTCCAAGCTTATCCGCGGATCGGAGAAGAGATTTTAGATTAACACTTTTATAGTCGGTGTCTGCCCGTATACCCGCCTCTCTGAGGGTGTGAAGCAGTTTAAGCGCCATCGGCTTAGCATCCTTCCCAAACCCGGCCACGAAAAATAACGGCGGATGTGGGGTGGAGAGGTGGTTTGAAAGGAGAAGTGCGACTCGTTCCAGTCCCACAGCAAACCCTATGGCAGGGGTGGGAGGTCCATGCAGTAAGGCGACTAATCCGTCATACCGTCCTCCGGCCCCAATGGTGCTTTGTGCGCCTAAGTGCGGAGTGGTAATTTCAAAAGTCGTACGGGTGTAGTAATCCAATCCTCTCACTAATCTGTAGTTCATGGAAAAAGGGATATCTATAGAAGTCAATCCGTCGAGGACGGTGTTAAAGTGAGAGGCTGATTCCGGGGAAAGATGGTCGAAAAGAGTTGGAGCGTCCTGGGTCGCTTCCTGACAAATAGGAACTTTACAATCAAGTATCCTTAAGGGGTTTGTCGAGTACCGACGTTGGCAGTTACCACAGATCAATTCCAGTTTTGGCAAAATAAATCGTTTGAGTTCCTGAATATAGTTTTCACGGTCTTGAGGATTGCCGATTGAATTTATATGCAAAGTGAGGTCTTTAAGTCCCAGGGAACTAAAGAATCTCCATAAAAGGGCAATCACTTCCACATCCATAAAGGGATCTTCGGTCCCAAACGCCTCAACCCCGAATTGGTTAAATTGCCGGTATCGACCAGCTTGCGGGCGTTCATGACGAAACATCGGGCCAAGGTAATATAGTTTTCTGGTTGAAGGAGATTCCAGGAGATGGTGCTCCAATACAGCTCGCACCACGCCCGCTGTTCCTTCAGGACGTAAAGTGAGAGAGCTTCCATCTCGATCGGGAAAGGTGTACATTTCTTTTTCTACAATATCTGTTGCTCCTCCAATACTCCTGGCATAGAGTTCAGTGGACTCGAATATTGGAATACGTATTTCTGAGAAGCCAGACTGGGTGGCAAGTGTATGGGCGAGGTGTTCCATATAGCTCCACTGGGGGGTTTGTTGAGGTAAAATATCCTTAAGACCCTTGATGGAGCGCAACACGGGAAACCTTGTTCTGTTGAAGAAAATGTTGAGGGAAAAGAGAATCCGACTATATCTTTCCGTCAGAATCCAGTCAACGAATCAATGGGGTATATGAGTTTAGGATGGGAAAATATGTTTGACTCTTACTCTTTCCCCCAATAAAATGGCGTGTTCATAAGAAAATGGCTAAAAGGAGAACAACGCCGTGTCAATGACCTATCGACAGCCTTCTAATTTAAAAAGAAAACGAGATCATGGGTTTAGAAAACGCATGAGCACTAAGAATGGGAGAAAGGTTCTTGCCCGCCGGCGAAAGAAGGGCCGGCAACGTTTAACGGTTTCCGATGAGTAAGAGGTGGGCTTCCCGTTTTTTTTAAAGAAAAAATATGAATACGATGGAGTGAAGTCCAATGGGTCTGCTGTGCGGAACCCATTTTTTACCCTCCTTGTTAGTCGTGTACCCAACCATGATCCGTCCCGTGTAGGAATTATCGTAGGGCGACGAGTGGGGAAAGCCGTGACGAGAAATCGGCTGAAACGGATTTTCCGTGAACTCGTAAGAGAATCGCACTCCGGCATGGCGAGTGGTTTTCATTGCATCGTTTACCCAAAAACAAAGATTTTGGGAGTGAAATATCAGAAGGTTGGAGAAACCTGGAAGGGCACATTGGCCCAAGTAGGTCTTCTTTAATGAAAATATGGTAGCTTCTGTTTTAAAAAAAATGATTGCGGGATACCAATATGGGATATCCCCATTTATGGGAATCTGTTGCCGTTTTGAACCAACCTGTTCTCATTATGGCTTAGAGGCTATCCATAAACATGGCGCGATAAAGGGTTTGGTATTAATGGCCAGTCGAATTCTCAAGTGTCATCCATTCCATCCTGGGGGACTGGATCCGGTTCCCTGAATCCTGAACATTTTGCCTCCGTTTGTTTGATTGTTAATTACCACCAGCTTTAATGAGACTCACGAGTTAGAAAAATGGAAAAGCGCGTCGTCCTTTTCCTTGTTCTTTCCTTAGGGATTATCTTTGGATATGACCTGCTCCTGAAGGAGTTGGGCTATTCTCCTTTCTCTACCAGTCCAATCATCGATCAAGAGCTGAAAACGAGTATGCCGGCGAAAGGGTCGGATGCGGAGACGATCTCCCCGTCTTCATCTGAATCACCTTCAGTATCTTCTTCTAATTTTTCTACTGAGCCACTTCTTACCGAAGAGGTTGTGGTTGTTGAGACACCCCTTTTCCGAGCTGGGATTTCAGGGCAGGGAGGAGTTTTGAACTCCTGGGAGTTAAAAAAATATCTCACCCAGACAGAGGAAAATGTTCCCGTCCAATTGGTATATCCAAATGGGCAGTTTCCCGGGCCACTCACCGTGCAGGTCAAAGGCAATGAGGTGGAGACCCAGCGGCTTCGTCAAGGGAACTTTCAAGTTCAAAAGGATTTTAACCAATTAGATGAAGCCCATCCCACCGGTAAAGTGCTTTTAACCTATTCTTCTTCCGATTCCGAATTGTGGGTCCAAAAAGAACTCACCTTTCATTACGATTCCTATCTGGTGGATATCACTATTCGTACTCGGGGGATTTCAGGGGATATCGATGTGCTTTTGGGCACCAATTTTGGTGTTGTTGAATGGGGTCAAGGATTCATTGGATTGCTGGGATCTGCCTGGATGGTCGGAGAGGAAATGGAAAAAGTGTCTCCGGATGCGGATGCTCCGATCCTGCGTCGCGAGGGTCCTGTGAGATGGTTGGCCCTTCAGGATAAATACTTTATGAGTGTCTTTATCCCGGAAAATGCGAAAAGCCTGTTTTCCAAACTTGAAACTGAAATGGTTGTCTCAGCGGGCATGTCTCTTTCCGGGGGATCAGGAGAACAAGTCCATAAGACAAAATTATACGCTGGTCCCAAAAAATACGATGTCCTTAAATCTTTTAATATCGGGTTGGAAGATACCATTGATTTTGGATGGTTTATTTATGGCAGTTGGAGCATTGTGAAAGCTGTGGCGAAGCCGCTGTTTTCAGTTTTACGTTTTATTTATGACTATACCCATAATTATGGTGTGGCCATTATTTTACTGACCTTAGGGATTAAACTGTTATTTGTTCCCCTGCAATACAAAAGCTATAAGTCCATGCAGGGAATGCAAACCATCCAACCCAAAGTGCTGGCCCTTCAGGAAAAACTCAAAGACAACAAAGAGAAACTCAACACGGAACTCATGAAGCTCTACAAAGAGCATAAAGTGAATCCTGTCGGTGGGTGTCTTCCCATGGTGTTGCAGATGCCCGTGTTTGTTGCGCTCTTTAATATTTTGTATATGACGATTGATCTCAGGCAGGCCCCGTTTATGTTGTGGGTTACAGACCTTTCTGCCCAAGATCCGTATTATGTGCTGCCTGTGCTGATGGGGATCTCTATGGTTGTCCAACAAAAAATCATGCCCACCACGATGGACCCCACCCAGGCAAAAATGATGATGATCCTCCCAGTTGGCTTGACATTTTTGTTTGTCACCTTTCCCGCAGGTTTGGTGTTATATTGGGTGACCAATAATGTGTTGACCGTCACTCAACAATTTGTGACTGACAGGTATATTTTAAAAAAACCGAGAGGTGGGTCTACGGATCCTTCTCCAAAAGGGAGCGAACCCGCTTTGGAGTCTGGGAAAAAGAAACGCTCATCATCTCCCTCGGGTCCTTCCTCTAAATCCTAGTCCTTGCCTCTGTCTAAGCTATGGGCTCTTTAGACGACACCATCTGTGCCGTGGCCACCCCTATGGGAGAAGGGGGTGTAGGAATTGTTCGGGTTAGTGGTGTTCGTGCCCTTCCGGTTGCCTCAAGCATTCTTCAATTGCGCTCCGGCAAGTCTCTTGAACAGATTAAGCCCTATCAGTTGTATTTGGGCCAATTTATTTGGAACCCTATTCAATCTGGGGAGGATGCGGAAAGAGCGATTCCCTCGGTACTGGATGAGGTCCTGGTTGTGACCATGCGAGCCCCCCGATCCTATACAGGAGAAGATGTCGTAGAAGTCCATGCACATGGAGGGCCGGTCATTGTGAATGCCATTTGCGAAGCCTTGACGCAGACTGGTGCCAGATTGGCAGAACCGGGTGAATTTACCAAGCGGGGCTTTTTGAATGGGCGGATGGATTTAACCCAAGCAGAGGGAGTCTTAGATACCATACGAGCAAATTCCCTTCAGAGTTTGAAGATCGCCCAGGAACACCTTCAGGGAAGGTTATCTCTGCTCATTCAACATCAACGGGACCGTCTCGTGAAACTCGTTGCCCACCTGGAAGCCGGAATGGATTTTGTGGATGATGATATCCAGTTTATTGACCAGAGCGAATTGAAACACGACACACAGGAGATCTTGGGAGAAATATTGCAGCTGTTGGAGTCCGCAGAGGAAGGCCGAATGATTCGTGAAGGTATTCGTACCGTCATTGTAGGACGACCCAATGTGGGAAAGTCCAGTTTGTTGAATGGCATACTGGGAACCAATCGAGCTATTGTGTCCCATATTCCTGGGACCACACGTGATGTTCTCGAAGAGGCCATCATGGTTGAAGGAGTCATGATACGTCTCTTCGATACTGCTGGATTACGAGAAACGACAGATGAGTTAGAGAATGAGGGAATGCATCGCGCTAATCAGGCCATTGAAGACGCGGATGTGTTGATTGTGTCATTTGACGGAAGTTTACCACCTAATGATAAAGACTTAAGTTTTATTGAAAAATATATACAAAAACCCTGTGTCATGGTTCTCAATAAAATCGACTTGCCGGCAAAATTTTCCATGAAGGAACTTCAGAGTATTGTCAACCAAAATAGAATAAGCTCTGAGGATGGTTTCGTGGGAGAAAAAAAATATGTTGAAGTATCGGCCTTAACCGGTGAAGGACTCGATAGATTAAAGAGAGCCATCAAGTCTTTGGCTGTGGGGCGCCAATTTGAAGCCAATGATTCAGTGCTCGTATCAAGACTGCGACATAAGACGCTTCTTCACAACGCGGGTGTGGCCTTGAAAAACGCCATTGTAGCCATAGATGATGGGCTTTCTGCCGAATGTGTGGCGTTAGAATTACGGATGGCACTGAATTCCCTTGGAGAAATTGTCGGTGCGATCACAAATGAAGATATTTTAGACCAAATTTTTCGAGAGTTTTGCATTGGGAAGTAAAAGGCATACCGGCCAATTTTTTCATAAAAAACAGAATACTAACTCATGAGTAGGGAATGTGATATTGTCGTCGTCGGAGGTGGCCATGCCGGGTGTGAGGCAGCCCTTGCAGCCGCCAGGATGGGGTGTAGGGTGGTGATGTTGACGATTGATTTAAAAAAAATCGCCACAATGCCATGCAATCCTGCCGTAGGAGGGATTGGGAAGGGCCATCTCGTTAAAGAAATTGATGCCCTCGGGGGAGAAATAGGATGGAATACCGACCAATCCGGCATTCAATTCCGTGTGCTCAATATGCGGAAGGGACCGGCCGTCCGCGCTACACGAGTCCAATGTGACAAACAAATTTACGCCAATAGAATGCAGGATACCGTAAGCAGGCAGGATAATTTGTCAATTATCCAAGGCACCGTTGATCGGATTCTTACGCAGGGCGGTGCCGTCAATGGTGTGATGACCAATAGCGGAGAAACAATTCTCACGAAAGCGGTTGTCCTGACTTCGGGAACCTTTCTGAAGGGACTCATGCATATTGGATTGAACCATCTTCCCGGCGGGCGAGCGGGCGAGCCTTCTGCGGAGAATCTATCGGATTGCATGAGAGACTTCGGTTTTGAAATTGGACGGCTAAAAACAGGAACCCCTCCGAGGATTGACCGGGATTCAATTGATTTCAACGTCATGATTCCGCAGCCTGGGGATTCAGTCCCTCGACCATTTTCCGTTCGAACCACTACCCTTCCCAACCCACAAATTCACTGCCATATTACCTATACGAATGATGAAACGCATCGTATTATAAGGGAAAATCTTGATCGGTCTCCGATGTACTGCGGAATCATTGAATCAACTGGTCCACGATATTGTCCCTCTATTGAAGATAAAGTGGTCAGGTTTGCGGATAAAAACAGACATCAAATTTTCATGGAACCTGAAACTCTTGAGTCACGCTCATTTTATCCAAATGGAATTTCAACCAGCCTGCCGGTAGACGTCCAGCAGGCATTTGTCCGGACTATACCGGGTCTTGAACAGGCGGTTTTTCTCAGGCCCGGCTATGCGATTGAATACGATTACTTTCCGCCACGGCAACTCCATGAAACCTTGGAAACGAAGCTCGTTAAGGGACTCTTTCATGCCGGCCAAATAAATGGGACTTCCGGCTATGAAGAAGCGGCCGCACAGGGAATCATGGCTGGTATTAACGCTGCGCTTCAGGTGAAGAATGACAGACCACTAATTTTAGATAGATCTCAGGCCTATATCGGCGTATTGATTGATGATTTGATCACAAAAGATGCACGTGAGCCCTATAGAATGTTCACTTCAAGAGCTGAATATCGGCTTCTACTCAGAGAGGATAACGCCGATTTTCGTTTAATTGAGGAAGGTTATCGCATCGGGCTTGTATCTCAGGGTACGTTTGATACCTTTCAAGAAAAAAAGGGAAAGATCGAACGTGAGATAAACAGACTTCATGCCACGGCTCCTAAGTCATCGGGTTTGGTTCATGATGACATCATTCCAATGGAAAGTTTTGCACCAAACTCGTCACTTGCTCAACTGCTTCGAAGGCATGAGGTGTCATATCATCATTTGGCTCAATTCTTAAATGGAACAAAAGAGGATGATCCTGACGTAGTTGAGGCCGTTGAAATAACGATCAAATATGAGGGATATATTAAGCGGCAGGAACAGCTTATAGGGCAATTTAAAAAACTAGAGCATCGTCATGTTCCGGATGACTTTAATTATGATGATATCAAAGGATTTTCAAATGAAGTTGTTGAAAAACTAAAAAAAGTTCGCCCTTCATCCATTGGTCAGGCCTCACGAATTTCTGGAATGACTCCTGCCGCCATTTCACTTCTCCTTGTTGCGGTCGAAAAACATAAAAAGGCCAGCTAGTTCGGTATATTCATTCGTCAGAATCAGCAGAATTCTGTTTATTGCCAAATTCCATTTTCATTAAGCCCCAAAACAATTTCTCACTTTAAGATTCATATAAGTAGGGATGTTCCACGTGGAACAAAGCGATCAATCATTTAATTTCATAGATCATTTCAAGCGCGGGGCTCAGAAACTTGGGCTTTCTTTCACCGAGGCAACACTTGGTAAATTTGGTTTGTATTATGATGAATTGTGTCGTTGGGACAGGTCGATTAATCTGACCGGTCTTCGTACGGACCGGGAGCGGACCATTTTGCTATTTGTTGATTCCTTGGCTGGACATTTGGCGCTGGGAAACAAAGCTGATGCAAAAATTGTTGATATTGGGACAGGAGGAGGGTTTCCGGGAATACCGCTCAAGCTGGCTTTGCCTGCTCTTGATGTTTTGTTAATGGAGCCCAGATCCAATAAGACGGCCTTCCTCCATTATATTATTGGAAAACTGGAGTTGCCAAAGACTTCCGTTCTCCAAGTTCGGTTGGAAGACTTTGATTCTATGGTGGTGGATGATGAAAAGTGTGATTTCGCCATATGTAAAGGGGTCAATGTAGACCATATTTTGCCGTATCTTGAGCACATTTTAAAAAAAACCGGGAAACTAGTTGTATTTCGATCCAAAAGTATTGACAATAATTCTCGGCTCGATGGCATGGAAGTGTTTGAAGAATTCTCCTATGAATTGCCGTTTGAGTATGGAAGTCGTGTCTTGTCGATTTTAAAATTTGCGCCATAATCTGGCCATTGCCATGTTCCACGTGGAACTATTCATAAGAATTTTTATGGAATTATCTTGAAACAGACCATTGCCATTGCCAATCAGAAGGGCGGAGTTGGAAAAACTACTACGTCCATCAACCTTTGCGCGGCTTTGGCCATATCTGGAAAATCTGTCCTATTGATTGATTTGGACCCACAGGCCAATGCGACCAGTGGGTTGTCCATTGAGCCTCAAGGCGTGACAATTTATGAATGTTTAATGGAAAGACGTTTGATTGAGAAGGTAATATTACCTACTGACATAAGCGGATTGAGTGTCGTAGCCTCAAAGGGCGATTTGGTCGGAGCGGAAATCGAACTAACAAATCTCCCTGATCGGCAAACTATTCTGAAAAGTGTGTTGGACGGAATTCTGGATTATGATTTTATTATCATCGATTGTCCGCCCGCCTTCGGACTCTTGACGATTAATGCTCTTGTCGCAGCATCTGGCCTGATTATTCCGGTGCAGTGCGAGTATTATGCAATGGAAGGATTAGGTCGGTTATTGGGAAATGTCGAAAGGATTCGGGAGTCATTTAACACGAATCTGGAGATTCAAGGCATTGTGTTGACGATGTATGATTCAAGAATTAATCTTTCGCGGCAGGTGCAAGATGAAATTCGAGGGTTTTTTGGAGAGAAAGTCTTTCGGACTGTTATCCCAAGGAATGTGGCATTGGCTGAAGCGCCCAGCCATGGGAAGCCGGTTCTGTCCTATAATGCCGCGTCTAGTGGAGCTAAGGCATATCTTGACCTCGCCAAGGAGATTTTGAGGAATGGAAAAGAAAGCATTAGGTAAAGGGCTTCAGGCCCTGCTTCCAGAAAAAAAGACTCTTGTCTGGAAAGTGGAGCAGGATGGTCAGGCAGTATCCATGGTTCCACTTGACCAGATTCTCCCGAACCGGTACCAGCCCCGAACCACATTTTTTGAGGCAGAATTAGATGAATTAGCCCAATCCGTCAAAGAGCATGGCGTACTGCAGCCAATTGTCGTCAGGAGAAAAGGCGATGGCATGTACGAACTGATTGCCGGAGAACGCCGGTTTCGAGCGGCGAAAATTGCCGGATTGTCTACCATTCCTGTCCTGGTGAGAAATTCCAACGACGAGAAGGCTTTAGCGATCGCGTTGGTAGAAAATATCCAGCGTGAGAATCTCAATCCTATGGAGGAAGCCAAGGCCTATTCACGGCTAATGGGGGAATTTGGCTTGACTCAGGATCTGGTTTCCCGCTCCGTAGGAAAGGATCGCTCCTCCATCGCTAACATTATCAGGCTGCTCTCGCTGCCTAAAGATGTTCAGGAGTATATTGAGACGGGGGCCATCAGTTTAGGCCACGCGAAGGTCTTGGCAGGTCTTCCAACTCCGGCAGCACAACTCCAGCTTGCCCGCAAAATTGTTTCCGAGCAACTCTCGGTTCGGCAAATTGAGCAGATGATTGCCGTGCACAAAAAAGGCAAATTCGCCAAATCGAAGAAAGAGGAACCCAATAGATTTCGTAACCTGGAGGAGCAATTTCGAAAACGATTGGGAACTAAAGTGCAGGTGAAGTCCGGAAACAGGGGAGGACAGGTCATTATCCATTATTTTTCCGATGATGAGCTGGATCGGATTACTTCACTGGTTTTGGAATAGAATTTGAATGTACTAGCGGAATGGCTTCTGTGTCAGAAGGCCTCTCCTGATAGGGGTGAAGGATCATGCTGATGGAAAATGGTGGAGTTATTTTTAATGGGTACCTAGCCAGGTATGAAGGAATTGGAGCGCACAGTTATCGAGGAGGGAGGGGCTCATGTTTTTCAACAAAAAGGAAGAAAACGGTCAGGATGCGGCAGAAATGAGTCAAGGTGAGCAGAAGGAACCAGCTGTGGTTGACGGTCCGGTGGTCTCAGACAGCCAGCCTGAATCAGGTGATATCATTGCCTTTGTTGGTGAAGAGGTGACCTTCAAGGGAACCATTCGGTATCAGGGAACGGTTCGGGTGGATGGCCGCCTGGAGGGTGAAATATATACCGATGGTAATTTAATTATTGGGCAAAAAGCGGTCATCGCTGCCAAAATTCATGCTGGAACCATTATGTGTCAGGGACAATTGACGGGGGATGTTGAGGCCAAGCATCGAGTTAAATTGTTAGCCCCAGCAGTTTTTGTAGGTAAAATTACTGCCCCTCTTTTGTCGATGGATGAGGGGGTTTTGTTTAATGGCACCTGCAATATGCCCCAAAAAAATGAGCGAAAAGGCAAAGAGACCAAACTTGTAATTTCGGTAGAAGAAGCGGTGAAGGTGAAATAAAGCCAGGCAGTCTTCTGCAAAAAATAGGCGGCTGGTTTCCAGGTGGTCATGGAGATCCCAGCCTGCTACCTGATGGCTCTTTACTGGATGAGAGGAGAAACGATGTATGTGGGGTGAAAAAGACAAGAAAAAGGACTTGGGCTTTGGCCAGGAATTTTATACATTTTTGGGTAAGGGTGTTGACTTTAAAGGTAAAGCTCAATTTGAGGGCACAGTGCGGGTAGATGGAAACTTTGAAGGTGAAATCACGATTGATGATACCCTCATCATAGGTGAAAGTGCCGTTATCAAAGGGACCATCACAGGCGGGACCATTGTGAACAGTGGCCGGATTGAGGGTGTCATCACCGCAAAATCAAAAATCCAACTTCTGAAGCCGGCGGTTCTCATTGGTGATGTTCATGCTCCTATTTTTGCCATGGAAGAAGGCGTGTATTTCCAAGGCGAGTGCGATATGGGTTCGGCTCCGAAATTAGAGGCACCTATCGACAATAAAGGTATCCCGAATGGACAGGGCAAGACGATTCCCAAGGTAGAGCAAAAAATAGAAAAAAAATTAGAAACAGAGCCGTTGAGTCGCTAATGCCATTCTCAGTTTCCAAAAGGGTTGTCTTGGGAATGAGCGGAGGTGTGGATAGCTCCGTTGCAGCCAAACTATTAAAGCAGCAGGGCCACGAAGTTATCGGGGTCACATTGAAGGTCTGGGAGGAAGAGGATGAGTCCTCCGTTTCCAAACGTTGGGAGGAGCGAGGATGCTGTAAGGTGGGAATGGCCAGGCATGTGGCGGAACTATTGGGGATCTCTCACCAGGTCATCGATACCCGCGAACGCTTTCAGAAGGGAGTCATAGATGACTTCATTGGGGGTTATATTGAAGGAACTACACCTAATCCCTGTGTTCGGTGTAATGAACGAGTGAAATTTGGAGGTCTCTTCCAGGTGGCGGATGATCTTGGAGCTGACTTTATTGCGACCGGCCACTATGCCAATATCAGACACGATGAAGCAGGGACCCCTTTCCTGGTTCGTGGGCAGGATGTCAAAAAAGACCAATCTTATTTTCTCTATCGTATACCACCCAGTTGGCTCTCAAAAATGATGTTCCCTTTAGGGGAAATGGAAAAACCTGACGTCTGGAAGGAAGCGGAGGCCATGGGCCTGCCAGTGGACGAACTCAAAGAAAGCCAGGAAATTTGCTTTGTGACGCAAGGTGATTACCGTCAATTCCTCAAGCAGCATGCACCTCAGGCTTCAATTCCTGGTACTTTCGTGGATGGGAAGGGTAAGGAGCTAGGGCAGCATCAAGGCGTCGCGTTTTATACGCCAGGGCAACGAAAAGGATTGGGTATTTCCGGAGGAAGCCGGTTGTATGTACAGCGCGTGGAACCGGAAAAAAATATGGTAGTTTTGGGTCCTGCCGAGGATTTAGATAGCAGAGAATGCCTGGTTTCAGATTTGAATATTTTCTCCCCGGAGACATTGAGAAATACTCCAAAAATTGATGTGAAATTTCGTTATAGTTCTCCTCCCGTCTCAGCTATTCACCGATGGGCAGGCTCCACCTCGATGACAATAATGTTTGATTCACCTGTTCGGGCTTTAAGCCCCGGCCAGTCAGCCGTATTTTATCTGGGTGATCGTGTATTGGGAGGAGGAATCATTCAAGGGCCAACTCACAAAAAAGGCATTCAGATGTGCGAGGAGCCCATCTCCGTTGAGTCACTCCCACGTTAATACGGAATTAGTTAAAAAATCCCTTTACATCCGCTCTTTGCGGTTGACAGCCTTTATCACTCATGCTACTTTCACCCGCTTAGCACACGCCCAGTTCCGTTCAACCCGTGGCTGCCTGGAATTTCTGTAAACTGTGAATAAAAGCACCATTGGGCGCCGATATGCATCGGCGCTTTTCCAACTGCTCGATAAATCGGGTGTTGAGCCCGCACGAAGTGCCTTAAGCGCATTGCAACAGGGCTTGGAGGAAACCCCTGCCTTGAAGCATGTCCTCGCTTCACCTGTCTTTAATTTTGAGGAAAAACAGGCTGTTCTGAATGAATTGAGCCGACGGATGGAGGCCCCTCCAGTCATGGGGGATTTCCTCACTCAACTGTTGAAAAAGAATCGGGCTATGTTGCTCCCTGAAATTTCAGAGGCGTTTGCGGAATTGGCATCTCAACAACAGGGAGTTCAGCAAGTCTGTGTGGGCTCGGCCAAACCATTACAAGCGGCCGAGAAAGAACAGATCAAGCAAAACTTGTCTCAATCGCTGCACCATGGAGTGGAGGTGGCTTTTGAGGTGGATCCCCATTTTATTGCGGGATTGAGAATACAAATTGGCAGCCTGGTATTTGATAATACGGTGTCTGGCCGACTAGCCGGTATGCACGATCAGTTGACGAAGGGATAATCCATGCAGATCAAAGCAGAAGAAATCAGCTCCATCATTAAGGAAAAAATAAAAGGATTCGAGCAACGGGTTGACGTCAAAGAAATGGGTTACGTCATCCAGGTAGGTGATAATATTGCCAAGGTCTATGGCTTGGAAGGGGCGATGGCGGGAGAGTTGTTGGAATTTCCTGGTGGAGTTTACGGGGTGGCTTTGAACCTGGAAGAAGATAGTGTCGGAGCGGTCCTGTTGGGTGAAGATGTGGGGATTCGCGAAGGCGATCCGGTGAAGCGCACCGGGCGAATTGCAGAGGTCCCTGTTGGGGAAGCGCTGGTGGGTCGCGTGGTCGATGCCATTGGGAAGCCCATTGATGGAAAGGGACCGATCAATACCACGGAAACACGCCTTATCGAAGTTCGGGCACCTGGTGTGGTTGATCGGCAATCAGTAGGAGAGCCACTTCAAACTGGGCTCAAGGCCATTGATGCCATGATTCCTGTCGGGCGAGGCCAACGGGAATTAATTATTGGAGACCGTCAGACTGGGAAAACAGCCATAGCCGTTGACACCATCATCAATCAAAAAGGTCTGGGTGTTTTTTGTTTTTATGTGGCTATCGGGCAAAAACGATCGACGGTAGCTCGAGTGGTGAAAACCTTGGAAGACCATGGAGCCATGGAGTACACCACGGTGGTGTCTGCCACAGCCAGCGATTCGGCTTCGCTACAATTTTTTGCACCGTATGCCGGTGTCACCATGGCGGAATATTTCCGTGACAACGGGAAGCATGCGCTTATTGTATATGACGATTTGTCCAAGCATGCGACTGCCTATCGCCAGCTTTCCCTTCTCCTTCGACGTCCACCAGGCCGTGAAGCCTATCCGGGTGATGTGTTCTTTTTGCATTCCCGCTTATTAGAGCGGGCAGCCAAGATGAGTGATGAAAAAGGCGCAGGCAGTTTGACGGCATTGCCGATTATTGAAACGCAGGCAGGTGACGTCTCTGCCTATATTCCCACGAATGTAATTTCTATTACCGATGGGCAGATTTATCTGGCTGCCGACTTGTTCTATTCAGGTATTCGGCCAGCGATTAACGTTGGGTTGTCAGTATCCCGCGTGGGTGGTTCGGCCCAGATTAAAACGATGAAACAAGTTGCAGGGACGCTCAGGCTTGACTTGGCCCAATATCGTGAAATGGCGGCCTTTTCGCAATTTGGAAGTGAATTGGACAAAGCCACCCAAGCCCAATTGGCCAGGGGTGCACGCATGGTAGAGTTGCTCAAACAGGATCAGTACAAACCCCTGCCTGTGGCAGATCAGGTTTTGTCAATTTTTGCGGGAGTGAATGGGTTTCTTGATAATGTTCCTGTGAATAAAATCAGGGAATTTGAACAAAACCTTTTAGCCTTCATTAAAGAAAAGTACCCCAATATCAGGGAAGAGGTTGTGACCAAAAAGAAAATTGATGAGGAGTTTGGGGGTAAGTTAAAAAACATCGTTTCCGAATTTAAACAGTCCAAAGGCTACGATCAAGCGGGATAAAGTTATTTGCTATGCCGAGTCTTCAAAGTCTTCGACAAAAAATTTATTCTATTAAGTACACTCAGAAAATAACTAATGCCGTGAACATGTATATTGTGGGAGGCTCAGAGTCCTCTAAATAATTCGAAGGTTGATCCTGGCCGGGCACGGGACTCCGTGTGCCGTTCACCAATCTTTTTCAACCAAGGAGTCTATGGTGGGTACGGATCTCGGAATTGGAAAAGTCATTCAAGTCATTGGACCGGTGGTGGACGTTGAGTTTCCGCCAGGAAAACTTCCAAATATTTTTAATGCCATAACGATCACCAATAATTCAGGAGATCAGAGCGGACAGCCGGAAAAGGTTACATTGGAAGTAGCCCAACACCTTGGAGAAAACCGTGTGCGGGCGGTCGCCATGTCCTCAACGGATGGACTGGTCAGGGGTTTGGAGGTAAGGGATACCGGTGCCGCTATTTCTGTTCCCGTAGGCAAGGAAACTCTGGGACGAGTGGTTAATGTTTTGGGGGATCCCGTTGATGGCTTCGGCGAAGTCAAAACGCAAAAACGGTGGTCTATTCATCGTCCGGCTCCTGCATTAGAGGACCAGGAAACCAAAACAGAAATATTGGAAACCGGAATTAAAGTCATCGACCTATTGGAGCCATATGCCAAAGGGGGAAAGGTCGGCCTGTTCGGTGGTGCCGGTGTGGGTAAAACCGTCATCATTATGGAACTTATCAATAACATCGCTCTCCACCATGGCGGGTTTTCAGTTTTTGCCGGAGTTGGTGAGCGGACCCGTGAGGGCAATGATCTCTGGCATGAAATGCAGGATTCCAAGGTCATTGATCCCCATGATTTCACCAAATCAAAAGCCGCTTTGGTTTATGGTCAGATGAATGAGCCACCCGGAGCGCGTCTCCGGGTGGGTCTCACCGGACTGACCATCGCGGAATATTTTCGTGATGAGGAGCATCAGGACGTGCTCCTTTTTGTCGACAACATTTTCCGATTTACTCAAGCAGGATCCGAGGTTTCGGCCTTGCTCGGTCGAATGCCATCAGCCGTGGGCTATCAACCGACGCTGGGTACGGAGATGGGGACCTTGCAAGAACGGATCACGTCGACCAAGAAGGGATCCATCACGTCCGTTCAAGCGATTTATGTGCCGGCCGATGACCTGACTGACCCCGCCCCGGCTACGGCATTTGCCCATTTGGATGCCACCACGGTGTTGTCCCGGCAACTGGCGGAGTTGGGCATCTATCCTGCGGTCGATCCTTTGGACTCCACTTCCAGAATTTTAGATCCCCATATTTTGGGTGAGGAACATTACCAGGTGGTGCAACGGGTGCAAGGCACCTTGCAGCGGTATAAAGATCTCCAGGATATTATCGCGATTTTAGGTATGGACGAATTGTCGGAAGACGACAAACAATTAGTGGCGAGGGCCAGAAAACTCCAACGGTTTCTCTCTCAACCGTTCCATGTGGCCGAAGCCTTTACGGGATCCCCTGGGAAATACGTCAAGCTCGTTGATTCGGTTCGAAGCTTCAAAGAAATTGTGGATGGTAAATATGATCATTTACCAGAGCAGGCCTTCTATATGGTTGGACCGATTGAAGAGGCCATTGAAAAAGCGGAAAAGCTTGGATATAAAAAATAATGGCTGATTCTGCTGAAACAGAGTCCTCAGGGAAGATTCTTTTGGAGGTAGTCACACCGGAGCACCGCTTGCTCAGTAAGGAAGTCGACTATGTGTCGGCTCCCGGAAGCGAAGGCGATTTCGGGGTGCTTCCTGGCCATTGTCATTTTCTGACCACTTTGCGGATTGGCGAGCTTCATTACCGTGTGGGTGAACAGACCGAATATATGTCTGTACTTTGGGGATTTGCGGAAGTCACGCCGACAAAGGTGACGATTCTGGCAGAAATCGCCGAAAAAGCAGAGGATATTAATGTGGAACGCGCCGAGGATGCCGTTCGAAAAGCAGAGGAGCGTCTGGAGCGAGGTGGTTTGCCATCGGAAGTAGAAGAAGCTCGGGTCAGTTTGGAAAAAGCCCGTCTTCGACAAAAGATTGCCGGCCGCCGCCAACAGGGCGGTTCCCGCCTGTTATAGAGTTTTTGACCACCCCGTTCGTTTTTACCTGCCATGCCGCATGTCGCTACGCGGACGGAGTTCATCGTCACCGCAGGCGAATCGCCCAAGCGCCTCGATCATTTTCTTGCCAACCGCGAACCATATTTTTCCCGGACAGCTCTCCAACGATTAATTGAGGACGGCCATATTACCGTCGGTGGTCAGGTTGTGAAACCCAGCCACAAGGTTAGGCCTGGTGATTGCGTTGTGCTGGTCGTACCACGTCCAGAGCCCGTGGAAATTAATCCTGAACCTATTCCCCTTGTCATCCTGTATGAGGATGAATTCCTGTTGGTTCTCAATAAACCTGCAGGCCTTGTCGTTCATCCGGCACCAGGCCATTGGACTGGGACCTTAGTGAATGCGCTCCTGCATCACATGAAAAGCGGTGAAGGGCATCTCTCATCAATTGGAGGGAAGGAGCGTCCGGGGCTGGTTCATCGTCTGGACAAAGAAACGACAGGTATCTTAGTCGTGGCGAAAAATGATCAGGCTCACAGATTATTGGCAGGACAATTTAAAGCCCATTCCATCACTCGAGTTTATGAAGCGATTGTGTGGGGAGGACCAAAGACACGGGAAGGCCGGATTGAGTTGTCGATCGGACGGGATACCAAAGACCGGAAAACTTTTTCCGCACGCACAACTAATCCCAAGGAGTCGTTGACCAGCTACAGGGTAAAGGAACGATTTGGGGCAGCGGCCGCCCATGTGGAGTTATTCCCTGGTACAGGCCGCACGCATCAGCTACGAGTTCATCTCAAGGCTATCGGATGTCCGATCCTGGGTGACCAAACCTATGGAGGGAAAAAAGTTATGATTATTGGAGGGATGGCCATTCCCCGGGTGATGTTACATGCCAAGGTTCTCGGCTTCGTGCATCCTATTTCTAATAAAATGGTGACATTTGCCGCGGAGTTGCCGGAAGATATGGCGACCGTACTGGATGCCTTGAAGGGCAAGGAAGACCTACTGCTGTCTTGACAAGCAACCAAGCGATTGGAGTAGATTTGAACTTATGAAAAACGAGGCCAAGCTTGAACCTGGGCAGGTGGTTGACACCTTAGGAGAACTGATTGCCGGTCTAGCGGCTTTTGCCGCCAAGGTACCGGCCAAGTCCATGGTGGCATTGTCAGCTGGAATTCGTCCGACTCCGGAGGCAGTCGATGCCTATGAAACCACGGTCTATCGATTTCGTGACCGAGTTGGACTGACGTACAAAACTCTCCCACCGTTATTTGTCGATTCCTTAGAAGCCTTTGAGGCGGGAAAAGTATTTGACGCCGTTCCTCCCCTGTTACAATGCGTCGAACAGTTGGTGGAATTGCACAATCAGGAAACTATTAAATTCACTCCACCTCAACAGCAACGTCTTCGTGATTATCATCGCCGATTAGAAAAACTCGTTCCGGAAGCCACCCAATCCGAAGTCGATCTCCCCACCCCTGAATCGTATTAATCATGACATTGGGGAATAGTCGCAGAGAAATTCCCTGTGAGATCAAGCGGAACGTTCTCCCGTTTTCTTTGCTTTAACTCCACCCTTCCATCATTCCACAAATTGGTAATCGAATCTCTATCCCCGCCACAAATGATATGCATTCTGGCCGGAAGTCAGCAGGGATTACAAAAAATTGGAGAGGGGCAAAATTTATAGTTATCAGGTGAGTTCAAGAAGGGCTTAAGTGAGAGCCGGACATGGAGGTTTTTATTTACACCGAGGGAGGATAGTCGGTAACGTCTTTTTTTTTACAGGGCGGTTTCTCCAAGTGCAACATTCTTTGAAAAGGGATAAGCCTGATATTGCAATGGCCTTAGTGACTGGGAGAACCTAGAAAGAGATTATGGTGGTGGGGACAGTCCAATAGCTCTTGGCTAATGGTAAACCCTCAAAGGTTACGAACCGCCTGATAGAAAAAGCTATGAACTCCCGGTTGCACTTGGAGTTAGAACCTAAGCAGGAAAATTAATTCAAGTTTGCAGGAGTAAGCAACTGAAGATTCGTGCGGAGGATAAGCTGGTTTCCGCTCGAAGAGGGGGGTCTAATTACTCGCCAGTTTCTTCCTTTAACTCGTAACCCTTCCCCAATCAATGTCAGGTGGTAATGTGCATCCTTATCAAACACCATTACCAGGTACAGATTGCAAAGAAATGTCTTGAACCCTAAGTGATAGGAACGAAAGACCGACAAACTCAATTCTTTGGCAACCTGTTTATTAAACTGCCCTCGCACATGAAACATGATGGTGTCGTGGGCCAGTTGTTCGGTACGTATCATGTGATTCCTGACTTTTGGAAAATTTGCAAAGATTTCTTACTCAAGCCTATTTCAACCCAACAGGAGCTTCTGCGACTATTCCCCAGACGGATGGGCGAAACTGGTCAAATTTACTAGTTGATCAAATCACTTTTAGTGGATGGAAAGAAACCGAAACGGCTAGAGGAACCCTGAAGAGATGACAGCCTGGTTGACGGGGACCCTGGCGGGATGTATAAAGTCAACTCCTTATGCGTCCGTAGCTCAATTGGATAGAGCATCGGCCTTCGGAGCCGAGGGTTGGGGGTTCAAGTCCCTCCGGGCGCACCATTTAAATTTCCTCTGTTGACTTGATGATTTAATACCACCACTCGTAGGTTACAACACGTAAACGTGATTTTTAGAGTTATTCACGTATTAATTAGGGACTGTCAATTCTCCTTTTGTATTAATTCCCTCCGGCTGCTTCATGGCAGAACTTCAATAGGGGCAAACATAAAAGTATTGTTGCCCAATCACCATTCCCAAGTTGATGCCGATGCCCTGATTCAAAGAAATGAGTGGTTCAAATAGCCGATTGGGTTAACAACCTCGGTGGTTTTTTTGTAGGGTGTTCCCGCTAAATTAGTGGGAAATGACCATCATGGGCAACGAAATCTCTCTTTTATTCTGATGAATACCTCCTGGGGTGCCTTCTTTGAGCGCCCCGCTATCCATATTCCTCTTCTTCTAGTCATTGGTTTTCTGGCGTTTAGTTCCAATGCCTCGATTTCTCTGTTTGGGGAAACAGAGGGTTTGTATGCCATTGTCACCCACACCATGATGGCGGCGGAGGATTATGTGCATCTGTGGCTGCGGGGGGAACCGTATTTTAATAAACCGCCTCTTTTCTTTTGGCTTCAGGCGGGATTTATTCATGGGTTGGGATGGAGTGAGGCGGCGTTACGGTTACCATCGATTTTTTCTAGTATGGGAACAATGATCACGACCTATTTCTTGGGCCGGTTGTTATTTTCAGGAATGGCAGGATTTTGGGGCGCACTAGTCTGCGCGACCTGTTATGCGGGCTTGTGGTTTGGTCCCTTGGCCATTATTGATCCTGTGTTAACGTTTTGTATGACGGTGGGGATGTATGCCTGGGCCCGTGCGTATTTTCAGGAGTCGTCTCAAGGGTGGTATGTCGTCGGCTTTGTGGCTTTGGCTTTGGGCTCGATGGTCAAAACGTTACATTCCTTGGCCCTACCGATTTTGGTGATGGGAATTTTTTTATGGTTGCGCCGCGACCGGCGGGTGTTTCGTGAACCGTATTTTTGGGTGGGAGTCGTCTTGAGTGGCTTGTTGCTGAGCGTCTATTACCTGTTGCTTGGCCAGGAATTCAGACAGCATTTTTTCTTTGAAGAAAACCTCAAACGTATGATCACCGTCTCGGGAGATCAAAAACTTTCTGCGTGGGAGGCCTATTGGGGGAAACGTCCCATTTTTTGGTATGGACTGGTAATCTGGTTCGATGCCTTCCCCTGGTCGGCCTTATTTCCTGTGGGCCTTTTTCTCATCTGGAAACGTCGACCATGGCTTGAGTCGCCAAAAGAATTGTGGGTCTTTCTTTGGGTGGTGGTATACTTTGTGGCGTTGAGTTTGGCTCCTGAAAAACATGAACGGTATCTCATGCCTCTCCTGCCAGCATTCGGTTTATTGGTAGGGTATGTGTATCATCGATTGCTATATGAAACGTCAGCATCAGATGGATGGGGCCCGTTGAGGGGCATGTTAGGATGTTTGGGTATTGTTTTTGTTGTTGCAGTAATTCTCGGACCTATCCTGATACAAAAAAAATGGCATGTTCCGTTGGACATCATTCCTCTGGCGCTTAGACTGGGATTAGTTATCTTAGGCCTGATGATGATTGGCCTGGCCATGAAGAATTATCTGCGAATGGGTCTGGTGGGTGTTGGGGTGTTGGGCATAGCCCTTATGGTGACAGTAACAGGGTTTATTATCCCAGGTATCCAAGCGGAAGGTTCTCCCAGGCTGGCCTTTGACGAAAATCAACGGCGTCTGAATAATCAGACCGACCCTATATTGGTGTTTCAGTCATGGGATTGGCGAGAGGATGAAGATGAATTTTATTGGGACTATCTCCACGGTTATTCACGAATTGTGGGAAAGGGTCTTGGAGATTTCCTGGCGCTTGAAGAACTGAAAAGGGATGTTCAACAATCTACTCGTTTGGTGATGATGACGAAAGACCAGTATCAACGAGTTATTTCCGGTGATCCGAATTTGAATGCCATCGTGTTGTTTGAGTTCTACCGATCAAAAAAGAACATTGTGCTCCTTTCCCTCGATTGGAGAATACAGCTGGCGGATTCTTTGGAACCCCAGAAGCAATGAATTCCAAAAAGATTGCCAACTGCTAAATTTACCGTAAAATTTAGTATCTAGCCCTTCCTGAAGCAATTCAGGTCAATGAATGGAAGAAATAGTTCTAGATCGTTATCATTTCTGAGTCGGTATTCCGATCCATATTTTATACCAATCCATCAAAAAAGTAGAAATCATGAACTATTACTATCGATTGGGTCTATTTCTCCTCATGATTGTGTGTGGGTGGTCTTCGCTAGTGGAAGCCAGAGTACAGATTACAACTATCCCCTATAACCATGGAGAAGTTGCTTTGGAAGGGGTCGTTGCCTGGGATGATGCGATAAAAGGTAAGCGTCCGGGGATTTTGGTTGTCCACGAATGGTGGGGCCTGAATGAATATGTCAGAGAACGTGCGGAACAATTGGCGGCCTTGGGATATGTGGCGGTGGCTGTGGATATGTATGGAAAGGGAAAAGTGACCACTCATCCCGATGACGCCCGGCAATGGATGCAACAGATCACTGCCAATGTAGAGATGTGGCAGGCCAGGGGGAGAGAGGGATTAGGGCTTCTTCAGGCTAACCCCCTGGTAGACCAAACCCGGTTAGCGGCTATTGGGTATTGTTTTGGAGGGGCAACGGTTATGCAAATGGTGTATGATGGGGCACCGGTCAAAGGAGTCGTGAGTTTTCATGGGTCGCTCCCTCTTCCGTCCGCATCTCTTTCTAATAAGAATTCAGTAAAAATCCTCATTGCCCACGGAGAGGCTGATCCCTTTCTTAGCCAGGACCACATTACAAAATTTAAACGTGCATTAGGCGAAGCTGGGTTTGATTGGCACATGGTGGTTTTTGGAGGCGCCCAACATGGATTTACTAATCCTTCGGCCAATCAATATGGCATGGAGGGGGTACAATACCAGGAACAAGCCAATCGACGATCATGGGGGTATATGAAGTTGTTCTTTGACGAAATCTTTCGATGAGTTGAGTGTGCTCTTTTCTATCGATAGTATGAACAGAAAAGAGGATCTCTTAAGTCCCTTTGATTTTCACCGAAAAAGTAGGGTTCGAGGTTTTTCTGCCTGGTAACACCAGTCTCAATTCTTAAGGAAAGCCCTTAATCTAAGGAAAACATGACCAAGCCAACCGGCAAATTGACTTCAATCTTAGGCGTCTCGGCCTATTATCACGATAGTGCGGCTTGTCTCATCCAGAATGGCAAGATTGTAGCGGCTGCCCAAGAAGAACGGTTTACGCGAAAGAAACATGATGCCGGGTTCCCGAACCATGCAGTGGAGTTTTGTCTGCGGCAAGGGGGGGTTGGCCTGCGCGGCGTCGATTATCTGGTGTTCTATGACAAACCTTTTGTCAAATTTGAACGTTTGTTGGAAACCTATTTGTCCTATGCCCCGAAGGGACTAGGATCTTTTTTGACCGCCATTCCGGTTTGGATCAAAGAAAAGCTGTTTCTGCGAACTTTATTAGAAAAGGCTTTTCGTCAGGTGGGTAATTTCGAAAAAAAGGAGAAATTGCCACCTTTGCTCTTTGGGGAGCACCATGAATCTCATGCCGCTGCGGCCTTTTACCCTTCCCCTTATGAGGAGGCCGTGGTCCTGTGTATGGACGGGGTCGGCGAGTGGGCCACCACTTCAGCATGGGTTGGACGCGGGAGCCAATTAACGCCTCTATGGGAAATTCCCTTCCCTCATTCCATCGGGCTGCTGTATTCCGCCTTTACATACTATACGGGATTTAAGGTCAATTCCGGTGAATATAAAGTCATGGGGCTCGCTCCCTATGGAGAGCCTAAGTATGTGAAAACAATTTTGGATAATGTGGTGGATGTGAAGCCGGATGGCACCTTCCGGCTCAATATGGACTATTTCGATTACTGTACCGGATTACGGATGACCAACAATAAGTTCGACGCCATATTTGGTGGTCCTCCGCGTCAGGCGGAAAGTACTCTCACCCAGCGGGAAATGGATCTGGCCCGGTCTGTACAAGAAGTCACCGAGATGGTCATGCTGCGCCTTGCCAATAGTCTTCAACAAGAAACAGGCCTTTCCAATCTTTGCCTTTCCGGAGGGGTCGCCTTGAATTGCGTCGGAAACGGGAGAGTGCTGCGGGAAGGACCATTCAGCGGGCTGTGGATTCAGCCGGCGGCAGGCGATGCGGGGAGCGCGTTGGGGGCGGCGTTAAATGTGCATTACAGCTATCTGAATCAGCCTCGGGTATGTCAGGGCTCTAGTGATTCGATGCGAGGTAGCTATTTAGGGCCTCGCTTTTCTAACGAGGAAATAGAAACCAGCCTTCAACAGCTTGAGGCCAGGTATGAGCGCGTGGAGGATTCAGACCTGTATCGTCGAGTGGCGGAGTATTTGGCTGAGGGAAAGGTCATCGGATGGTTACAGGGGCACATGGAATTTGGTCCTCGGGCTTTAGGGGGACGAAGTATCTTGGGTGACCCTCGTAGCGAGAAAATGCAATCGGTCATGAATTTAAAGATTAAATATCGGGAATCCTTCCGTCCCTTTGCACCATCGGTTTTAAGAGAACGAGTGTCAGAGTATTTTGAGATGGATACCGATAGTCCTTACATGTTACTGGTGGCCCCGGTTGCCGAGAAGCGACGACGAGCGGTACAACCGGATCTACAAAAACTTTGGGGGATTGATCTGCTGAATGTTCCCAAATCGGATATTCCAGCAGTGACTCATGTGGATTATTCTGCCAGGGTTCAGACGGTGTCACCTGATACCAATCCTCGCTACTATCAATTGTTGCAAGAGTTTGAAAAACAAACCGGGTGTGCGGTGTTGATCAATACCTCATTTAATGTTCGAGGCGAACCGATTGTCTGCACGCCTGAAGATGCCTACCGGTGTTTTATGCGGACTGAGATGGACGTCCTGGTGCTGGAAAATTGTCTCGTCTTGAAGGAACATCAAAAGCCGGTGCCTAAGGATGAAGCGTGGATGAATGAGTTTGAATTGGATTAAGCGGGAAAGAATAATGACATGACATCAACGATTTATCAACCAACTGCAAAGGATCTTCGCTCGTTTGGCTTGTTAATGGGCGGAGTCTTTTTGATAGTAGCGTTATGGCCATTGGTCATTCATGGAGAAGGCATTCGAGTATGGGCAAGTCTTGTTGCCGGGACCTTTGGGGCAATGGGAATGGTTTATCCAAAAGGTCTGGGTCCCTTACATCGAGTCTGGATGAAAATCGGGGAAAAATTAGGATGGATCAATTCCCGAATAATATTAAGCCTAATGTTCTTTGGAATGTTTACTCCCATGGCGTTCGTCATGGGAGTATTAGGTAAACGACCATTGCAACTTGGTTATGATCCCAAAGCGAACAGCTATCGCATTCCCAAAAAGGCCAGGTCCGCAGACCATGTGCTGAAACCCTTCTAAAGGAGGAAAAACAGATGACAGGTTTTCTTGGGGAATTGTGGGACTTTATGCGGGAACGAAAAAAGTTCTGGCTTGCCCCCATCATCATCATGCTCTTATTGCTCGGCGGCCTTATAATCCTAAGTGAGGGTTCAGCCGTTGCCCCCTTCATCTATACCTTGTTCTAAATCGAAGGGGAGGAATGGAGCTACTAGGAAACCTGATTGAGTGGCAGGCAAAAGCTTGCATAGAAAATAAAAAAAGGAGGGAGCTTTAAGCTCCCTCCTTTTCAGACCCCCTGGTGCTCCCGATTGTTCGGGGACGGTTTGCAGACTTATACCCTACTTGCCGGAATCACTCTTTGTGTTCATGGCCTTTGATCCCCCAGGCGGCACAATATTCGGGCGTTCTTCCTTTCCAGGATTCATGGTATGTGAATCATGAAATCCGGAAGCTTGTTGGAGCGATTCATCCCGGCTGGGGTGAGATTGACCCGGGTCATTGGCTACCGACTGGCCCGTCACCGGGGATTTGGCGTCTCCCATGGGATAACCCGGATGGTCCGGCAGCATTCCAGGATTTCCCAGGGCTAAGGCACTTCCAAATACGACACTCCCTATTACGTTAATTGCGCATAGTTTACGGTTCATGTTCATCCCTCCTTTTTGTTCGATACGATCGGGAATCAGGGGTACAGAACCAGAACCTAGTTTATTTTTTATCGAAGACCTCTTTGGTTGTCTTCCAATTTTGGCGCCCTCCCGTTTTTTTAATTGTGGGTATTACCGATTTCGTTTGAACAGGCAATTGGGCCAAAGATGATTCAGTGCTTCACTTGGCTATGGCATACCTTCGTTTGGTTTGAGGGTTTAAACAGGAAGTAAATCTTAAATCAATCCTGGGATCCCCCTTCTTCTCACTTTTGCTAAAGCCAGGAAGAACGTAGTCCCCATTCACACCCGCGCGAGACTTAATCTAGGCTAAATCTTGCTTAACTTCTCGTGAAGAGGGTGAGGAGGATTTCTTGATGGTGTGCAATACAGCATAAGGTCACCGCATTGATTGACGGGATATTTAGGTCCAAGCCTTGATGTTAAAACTGGACTATGGCAATGGGCAAGTGGCGCAAATTAGGGAAGAACTGTTGAGAGAGGTAAATGAAAGTTACTCTGGGAAAGTAGTGGTATTTCATTAGTTTTTGAAATGTAAACTCAAAAACTAAAAAACCGCCAAATGAAAAGGATGACGATCACAAAAAGATCGAATTCATAGGAATTATGAAATTAGAAGAAGAAAATATTAAACATAACCATTTCGTGAATAGAAAACCTGAGGGTTGTCGACAGGCACTGTGCAAAAATTTTCTGGGATTATGCATGTTAATGAGCACTACGTGGGCGTGGGGTAGTTCCACTCATATTCAGTTTAGTTGAGAGATTTGCGCCGTCTTTTACTCCTCAACAGGCTTGATTGACCTCGGAAATCTCCATTTATGCGAGAATCCAACGGCAACTCCTCATACGATGAGGCATAACGGTTGCGGAGAGGATGGAGCATGTGCATTTGATTCAAGTGCCATTTGCTCACCTGACACAATTAAAATTCCTGGTCGTTTTCCAGGGCAATTCACTACCATTCATTTCACACTGCTCCCCGATATGCGGGTTATGGTCGAAGTTGGCATCCCTTTCGTATTCTCCTCCATCTGATTCTCAAAGAATTCTACAAGGGGGAAAGGGATCTGTGGTTTTTTGGTAAGAATATCGTTTCCCCGCATTACCTCTTGACTCTCAAAAATGGTAATTTATTATTAATAAGAGGACTTCAGACCACCCGAAGGGTGAAGTTATCCTGTGCCATTCAATAAGGGACTCATTAGTAATTTGACTACAGGAACCCACCGGTTTCACATCAAGACACATGTCTGGATCTGAACACGAGCAGCTATCAAGGCTTCGAGCCTTCCTGAATCAACAGGTAATTGGACAAGAGGGCCTCACTCTCAGGCTATTGATTGCTCTGATGGCTGATGGACATCTTCTGGTTGAGGGTGCGCCAGGTTTAGCCAAAACTACTGCCATTAAAGCGTTGGCTTCTGGAATTGAGGCCGATTTTCACCGGATTCAGTTTACCCCGGATTTACTTCCAGCTGATATTACCGGGACCGATATCTATCGTCCCAATGACGGCTCCTTTCGCTTCCAACCAGGGCCGATTTTTCACAATCTGGTCCTCGCCGATGAAATCAATCGAGCGCCGGCCAAGGTGCAAGCAGCTTTATTAGAGGCCATGGGCGAACATCAAGTAACGATCGGGCGGACCAGTTATCCTTTGCCCGAGTTGTTTTTAGTCATGGCTACACAGAACCCCATTGAGCAGGAAGGGACCTATCCGTTGCCGGAAGCCCAATTGGATCGGTTTCTTCTCTATGTCCGGGTGAAGTACCCCGATGTGGAAGGAGAGCGAAAGATTGCCGAGCTTGTTCGTCGACAGGCGAGGGCGATTCCTGGGGATGGAATGCCCCCCCCCACCCCGGTGCCTCAAAAAGTCATTCTGGCGGCTCGTCGGCAGATGTGGGATATATATTTCGCGCCGGCACTCGAAGAATATATCGTCCAATTAGTCATGGCCACGCGTGAGCCCGGCCCCTATAGCTCCATGCTGAAGCGGTGGATCCGGTTTGGAGCCAGTCCCCGGGCGACCATCGGAATGGAGCGGTGTGCCCGGGCGCATGCCTGGTTGGAAGGACGTGATTATGTTTCGCCGGAAGATATACAGGCTGTGGCCCATGATGTGTTGCGCCACCGAATATTACTGACTTTTGAAGCTGAAGCGGAGGGGATCAGGACCGATCAGGTGATCTCAGAAATTTTGAATCATGTGGCCGTTCCGTAAAACGCCATCACCATCAGAATTCAGACCGAACCGTCCTGCAGGATTTCAGGGAGTAGAGGTTCGGCTCGCCGATCTCATCAATATGCGTCACCAGACAGGGGTATTGGGAATCAAAACGCGGAAACGGGTGCATACCCTGTTGGCTGGCGGAGAGCGTTCTCCATTCAAGGGCAGAGGCATGGATTTTGAGGAGTCTCGCCGGTATCAACCGGGCGATGATGTGCGCCTCATGGATTGGCGGGTAATGGCGAGAACTCATGAACCCTATCTCAAGGTCTTTCGCGAAGAGAGGGAGCGACCCGTCTTCTTCGTAGTGGATAATAGAAAGGGAATGCGATTTGGGACCAAAGTGGCCTTTAAGTCAGTCATAGCAGCGCATGCTGCCGCATTATTGGGTTGGGCATCGCAAGAGCGAGGAGACCGGATTGGGGCGGTGGTTTTTTCAGATGTGGACCATGTGGAACTCAGACCCAGAGGAGGAAGAACCGGGGTCCTTCAACTTCTCAACCTCCTCGCTCAAGATAGTGTGCACCCGTCAGAGGTGAATGAACAGCAGAATCCCTCTGTCTCACCTCTTCAGTTGGCCTTAAATCGAGTCCAGGCAACCGCGAAGCCCGGAAGCCTCATTTTTCTTTTGAGTGATTTTCGGGATTGGGACCAGCAGGCCAAACAGACCCTTATTCGGTTGGGCGGACACCAGGATGTGGTGGTGATATTCATGTATGATAAATTGGAGCAAGAGCCGCCACCTGCCGGCCAATATCCTGTAACGGACGGTATACGAACGGGAATATTGAATACAGGATCTGCCAAAACAATCCAATCCTATTCAGCGTGCTTCAAGGAACGTTATGAAGATGTCCGGACGCTATGCCTGACCCGTGGAATCGGATTCATTTCATTGGGAACCCACGACGATATTCTTTTCCAATTACGGGGTGGGTTACAGGATATCGGGCATCGCCGAAGCGCCCAACACAGCATGGCATAACGGGAATGGGCTAGCATGCCGACATCAGGTTCTCTCCTACAAGAGCTTCGGGATGTGCATTTGCCAGCCCCGATTTCTCTGTGGCCTCCAGCCCCGGGTTGGTGGATTACCTTCGGTTTGGTCATGATGGGAGGCATGGTGTTCCTGTGGATTCTGAGGAATCGACGTCGGACACAGGCGCGTCGACTTGCAATGAATGAACTTGGTGCGATCAAACAGCACTATGACACTCACCGAGATGATCAATGGCTGGTTCAACGACTTTCAACCATTGTCCGCCGCTATGCCATGGTAACTTTTCCTCGAACAGAGGTAGCAGGATTAGTAGGAGTATCATGGCTGCAGTTTTTAGATCGGTCGGGTCGGACTAATGAATTCACTGCCGGAGTTGGCCATCTGTTGAGTTCAGGGCCATACCAGCAGCAGGCGGTCGTGTCGGGAAACGAGCTGATGCAATTGGTCGAACATTGGATTCAGCACGTGACTCCTCCCAATGGGAGGGAGAGGACATGATGACGTTTGCCTGGCCGTGGGCGTTGGCGTTTGTTTTGTTTCCCTGGATGGTGCAGCGCTGGGCACCTTCTGTGTCCAATTCATCCGGTCGCGCCATGAAAGTGCCGCACTTTGAAGACATCATGAGTCTTCAATCCAGCCAGTTGATTGAAGCGAATCGTTCCAGGCGCTCAACATTGTTTTGGGTGGGGATAATCATCTGGTCTGCTCTGCTTCTGGCGGCAGCCCGTCCCCAGTGGAGTGGTGACCCTGTCGGGTTGCCAACCAGTGGGCGAGATCTGATGTTGGCAGTCGATATTTCAGGAAGCATGAAAATTCCAGATTTTTCGGTGAACGGGCGGGAAGTCACCCGCTTGGAAGTTGTGAAGGCTGCAGCCGGGGAGTTCATCGCTCGCCGAACTGGCGATCGAGTGGGTTTGATTGTATTTGGCTCCCAGGCCTACGTGCAGACACCTCTGACATTTGATCGGGACACGGTAAAGGCTATGATGACGGAAACAGAAATTGGCCTGGCGGGGCAGGAAACCGCGATTGGGGATGCGATCGGCCTTGCCGTGAAACGACTCAAGGAACAACCGGCGGGAAGCCGGGTATTGGTGCTATTAACCGATGGAGCCAATACTGCGGGAGAAGTGTCACCCACACAAGCGGCGGCGTTGGCTGAGGAACAAGGTATTCGAATCTATGCCATCGGGGTCGGTGCCGATCGAATGGAAATTGCATCATTTTTTGGCACACAGACTGTGAATCCTTCTCGCGATTTGGATGAAGATACCCTTCGCCTTCTTGCCCAACGGACCGGAGGGTTGTACTTACGTGCGAAAGATACTGAGGGACTCAGGAAGGTGTATGAAGAATTGGATCGTCTCGAGCCGGCGACAACTGAAACGGAACTGTTTCGACCGACGACCGAATTATATATATGGCCGTTAGGATTTGCCTTGGCCCTTTCGTGTGTAACGGTCATGTCTTTCATCTGGAAAAAGGATTGGTTTCTCAGACCAAGATGGAAGGCGGAAGGGATCCCAGCACGAGCAGGACGATAAAATGTCCATGTTTCATTTTTTACGACCGGAATGGTTATGGGGATTGCTTCCCTTGTTCGGGCTCTTTCTGCTGGCAGCCAGGAGTGGGAGAACAGCTCAGATATGGGAGTCGGTGTGTGATACCCATTTACTCCCTCATTTATTGGTGGGGACGGAGGGAGCGACGCATCGCATGCCTCTCGTGCTTCTCGGATTAGGTTGGACTGTGGCGGTTTTTGCTCTTGCCGGGCCCGTCTGGTCCCAATTACCCCAGCCTGTGTTTCGAGCAGAATCGGCGTTGGTGATGGTTTTGGATTTATCCCGTTCAATGGATGTGCAGGATGTGACTCCCTCCAGGTTGACCCGAGCCAAACACAAAATTCTTGATATGCTCAAGGCCAGGAAGGAAGGGCAAACCGCTCTGGTAGTATATGCCGGTGAATCTTTCGTGGTGTCGCCACTGACTGATGATGTCAACACCATGGTGCCTCTTGTGCAATCCCTCGAGACAGAACTCATGCCATCCCAGGGTAGCCGTACTGATCTCGCTTTGCAGAAAGCCCATGAACTCCTTCAACACGTCGGGCAGGCAAAGGGAGAGGTGCTATTACTGACGGACGGTGAGGGAGATCCTGCAACATTGAATATGGCTGAAGAGTTACGCCGTCAAGGGAAGCGTGTGTCTGTGCTTGGTGTTGGGACGGTCGATGGAGCCCCTATTCCCGAAATAGGCGGATTCCTCAAAGATCAGGATGGAGCGGTGGTTATTCCCAAATTAGATATTCCGTCTCTTCAAGCTATCGCTCGAGTAGGAGGAGGGCGTTATGCCACGGTGACCGCGGACGATCAGGATATCAATCGGGTCTTACCTTCCAGTATGCCCACGAGGGCGCTATCCTCTTCAACATCTGAACAGCGAACAACGGATCTGTGGCGAGAGGAGGGACCCTGGCTGGTCCTCCTGCTCCTGGTATTGGCATTGCCCGCATTTCGACCGGGATGGTTAGGAATGCTGCTGGCATTCCTGCTTATTCCTCAGATCAGCGAGGCTTTTTCCTGGGAAAATCTCTGGGTTCGTCCCGATCAACAGGGGATTAAGGCATTAGAGCGTGAGGCCCCGGAACAAGCGGCAGCCTTATTTCAAGACCCCGGTTGGAAGGGCATAGCCCATTATCGGGCCGGGAAATATCAGGAAGCAGAAGAAGCCTTTTCCATAGTTGATACGCCGGAGGGGCATTACAATCGAGGCAATGCCTTGGCTCGTCTCGGTCGTTATGAAGAAGCAATGGCCTCCTATCAAACAGCTCTCACTCAGCAGCCAAATCACGCAGATGCCAAACATAATCTAGAAATCATCAAGCAGCTCCTGGATGAACCATCATCTGCGGATCAGGGAGGAGAACAATCTCAAAAATCGGATGACTCCTCTGCAAAACAGAAAAATAATAGGAATGAAACCGGAGTTGAAGGAGAAAACCCAGAGGAGGCTTCAGACTCAGCCCACAAACAACCCGATTCGGAAAAAGTTGACTCTCAAAACGGAAAACAAGAGAAATCAGACCAGACGGTCGGATCCGGGGCGGATCCTGCCACGACCTCTAACCAGTCGAATGGTAATCAACAGGCTTCTGAAGAAAATATTGAGAGAGAGGCGCAAGGGGTAGATCCTTTAAAGGCGGAACAAGCTAAAAAGCTGCTGTCCCCTCCATCAACAATGGAAGAAAATTCGGAAGATCAGTCGGAGCATTCGGAAGTGACCTCTGCCGTGGATGCGGCCCAAATACGGGAAAGGCAGCAGTTTGAACAGGTTCTCCAACAATGGCTTCGCCGTATCCCTGATGATCCCGGCGGATTGTTACGCCGAAAGTTTCTTTTGGAGCATCAACGCCGTGTAGAGGCTGGAGGGTCCACTTTTTCTCAAGGAAAACGCTGGTGAGAATTTTGAGATGCCTATTGGTGATGGTTGTCTGCCTTGGAATGATGGGGCTTAGCACTCCTGTTTCGGCCCAAACGGTCAGGGCCTATGTGGATCGGAATCCGGTCATGGCAGATGAGACCTTCCAGCTCATCGTGGAGACGGATCAGACTGCTTCCGGTGAATCGCCAGAGTGGGATAGCTTAGACGCGGACTTCGATGTATTGGGCACCACCCAGAGTCAACAAACTTCAATCATCAATATGCAAACCACTTCTTTGGTTCGATGGATTGCGACGCTGGCGCCAAAGCGAACAGGAGCAGTGACCATTCCTCCTATCGCCGTGGGTCCTCATCAGACTGGCCCCATTCAACTGATGGTCAATGAGCCGAATCACCCCAGCGGCGCGAACGAGGAGCGAGATATTTTCCTCGAAGCGGATGTGGACTCACATTTTCCCCATCTTCAAGGGCAGGTTCTTCTGACGCTTCGTTTGGTCAGTGCGATTTCCGTTCAGGAAGGCCGATTAGATGAACCGGAAATTGATTGGGGCATAGTGGAGCGCGTCGGAAAGGATGCCTCCTACGAAGCCACTCGCAGCGGGCGGCGGTATCATATCACCGAGCGTCGGTATGTGATAACCCCGCAACAAAGCGGGGCTCATGTTATTCCCGAGGTCCTCTTTTCTGGAACGGTGCAGGATGGACGAACCCGTGGGAGGCTCTTTGAAGAGTTATTTGGCAATCGGTCCGGGAGTTTGGGGGGAAATCCTTTCAAAACCTCACAATCGATTCATAGGCGAAGTCCGAAGATTGAGCTCACGGTCAAAGATCTTCCGCCAGATTTGAATGGGCGTTTTTGGCTGCCGGCGAAAGCACTCACCCTCACCGAAACATGGTCGGGTGATACCGATACACTTCAAATAGGGGATTCCCTTACTCGAACCATCGTGATGCGTGCAAAAGGTCAGCGTGGGGAGCAACTGCCTGAAGTGACAATGCCCTCACAACCCATCGTAAAGATCTATCCGGACAAGGCCAAAACCCAAACAGATTTTGATGGGAAATGGGTAGTAGGGTCCAGGGAAGAAAAATTCGTGTTTGTGTCGACTCAACCTGGCACAGTGACGTTGCCCGCTATTCATGTTCCCTGGTGGAACATTGAGACTTCCCGCTGGGAAGAAGCCAACCTCCCCGCTAAGGTTCTGACGGTTCTCGGCACGGCTCCACCAGGATCCTCAGCACAGGTTCCCACATCGGTTCAGGCCCCGTCTGTTACTTCAATAGAGGGTGATCATCAAGTGAATGCCCAAATGCCGGCTAACATCGGCATCTCTGATCGTGCCGAGCAATTACCATGGACCTGGATAACAGGGGGATGCTTGCTGTTGTGGTTGGTGACCCTGGCGGGCTGGTGGCGAGAGCGTCAAAAGCGGAATGGACGGAGTGAGGAGCCAGCGAAAAAAGATGATGAGAAATTTGAATCGGAAAAAAAAGCTATTCAAGTCGTCAAGACCGCATGCTTTGAACAGTCAGCAAAAAAAACGCGCGATGCGCTACTGCAATGGGCTTCATTCAAGGAAGAAGGGCGCCCCTGTCGGAGCCTGAGATTGGTTGAGCGTATATTGAGTCAGCCTATTTCTGATCAGAACGCGATTTCCGAGGCCATTTGGAACCTTGATCGGACTTTGTATACTAACTCCACAGAACAAGAGACTTGGGATGGTCGGCAGTTTTGGGAAACAGTCAAGCCGGCCATAACAGCCAAGGCGCCAAAATCTCACAAACACGCAAAAGAGTTGCCCCCATTGTATCTCCATTGAGTGGAGAGGGAGCTGATCGAATCAGGTAGCGAGAGCACGACTGTGCGACAGATCATTTCATAAAATTATTGAGATAAAGAGGGTAGAATGGAAATCATGGTTGAAATTAAAAACTTGCGAAAAGCATTTGGGCCGATTGTTGCGGTGGATGGTGTGTCATTTACCGTAGGAAAAGGGGAAGTGCTGGGTTTCCTAGGGCCGAACGGAGCAGGTAAATCCACAACCATGAAAATGATCACTGGTTTTCTTACGCCGACGAGCGGCACGGTGCATATTTGTGGGCATAATATTGAAGATCAACCCATCGAAGCTAAAATGCGTTTAGGCTATCTGCCGGAGGGGGCTCCGGCTTATCAGGATATGACTCCAGCCTCGTTTCTCACATTTATCGGAGAGATGCGGGGATATCGTGGAGCAACGCTTAAGCGAACCGTTTCGGAAACGGTCGAGAAGGTGAATTTGCAATCGGTGATGAACCAATCGATCGAAACCCTATCTAAAGGGTTTAAGCGTCGAGTGGGATTGGCTCAGGCGATCCTTCATGACCCGGACATTTTAATTTTAGATGAACCCACCGATGGTTTGGATCCCAATCAAAAGCATGAAGTTCGAACACTGATTCGGGCTATGGCCCAGGAGAAGGCCATTATTCTCTCTACGCATATCTTGGAGGAAGTGCATGCACTCTGTTCCCGCGCCATGATCATTGCGAAGGGGAAAGTGGTGTTTGATGGCACTCCAGCAGAATTGGAAGGAAAGTCTCCGGCTCACAATACGGTCCTGGGCACGATTGCCGGTGTGGATCCTTTGGTCCTACATCATCACTTGATGACGGTGAAAGGGGTCAAAAAGATTGAGGAGTTGGATCGTGACGGTGACTTGGTGAAATTTCGTATTTACCCCGATGACGGGCAGTGGATTCTTCCGGATATTGGACATTGTGTCCGGGAACAGGGGTGGGAAGTGAGGGAACTGTATCCCGACCGGGGGCAGTTAGATGAGGTGTTTCGTTTGTTGACGACTCCCAAGCAAACAATCTCCTAATACGCGATTGTTCTGGAAGGCGGGGTACTCCGAGCAGGTGAGGGACGTAGCCGGTGTGCACCCTCAAATCACCAGGAGCAAATCTCCATGCGCTTCTGAGAGACCAGTGGCGAAAAATTAAAGGGACTGAAAGAAGTATTCGTAAGTGAAGGAGGAATTGTGGGACGAATTGGAGTGATTTTTCAACGTGAATTGGCCGGGTATTTTGCCACACCGATCGCGGCAGTATTCATCGTCATATTTTTGTTACTCAGTGGAGCCTTCACATTTTATCTGGGGAATTACTTTGCGCGGGGTCAGGCCGATCTGGTGCCGTTTTTTGATTTTCATCCCTGGCTCTATCTTGTGTTGATCCCTGCATTGGCGATGCGCCTATGGGCGGAAGAGCGTCGTTCCGGAACGATTGAGCTGTTGCTGACCCTGCCGGTCACCATGTGGGAGGCCGTGGCAGGGAAGTTTTTAGCCGCATGGTGTTTCACCGGTATTGCCTTGGCCCTGACCTTTCCCATGTGGCTCACGGTGAATCTGTTGGGCGACCCGGATAATGGCGTTATCCTTGCCAGCTACCTTGGCAGTCTGTTGATGGCCGGGGGGTTTTTAGCCATCGGCTCCTGCATCTCCGCTCTGACCAAAAACCAAGTGATTGCCTTTGTGGTCAGCGTCGTCATTTCTTTGGGATTCATCTTGAGTGGGTTCCCTCTCGTTCTAGAACTATTCAGTGGGTGGGCGCCACAATTTCTGCTTAATGCCATTAGCTCATTCAGCTTTTTGACGCATTTTCAATCGATCAGCAAAGGTGTCCTGGATTTACGGGATATTCTCTTTTTTCTGTCGCTGATTGCATTCTGGCTATTTGCGACGGCTACGGTTATTGATATGAAAAAGGCCGAATCATAAAGGAATGCAAGGGATCGGGTGTGAACTTTTGTTAATGGGGAGTGATGATGAATAGAAAAATACTCACGGGAAGCGGTCTTCTCATGGCCGCCGTCCTGTTCGGTGTCTTCAATATGATGAGTAACGCGGCGTTCAGTTCCGCACGGTTCGATCTGACAGAACATGACCTGTATACATTGTCCGATGGCACCAGAAATGTTCTTAAGAATTTGGAGGAACCTATCACACTGCGGTTTTATCTCTCTCAAAAGCTGGCAACCGGTTTGCCAGGAATTAAAAGTTACGCGACGCGAGTCCGGGAAATGTTAGAGGAATACGCACAAGTTGCTGGAGATCAATTGTACCTGCAGGTGATGGACCCGGAGCCGTTTTCAGAGGAAGAGGATCGAGCGGTAGCATACGGTTTGCAAGGTATTCCGTTGGATAATGGCAGTACGCAGTTTTATTTTGGATTGGCCGGGACCAGCTCCACCGATGAGTTGGAAGTGGTTCCATTTTTTCAACCGGAGCGAGAAGAGTTTTTGGAATATGATCTGACGAAGATGATTCACACGCTGGCAAATCCCAAGAAAAAGGTTCTTGGTCTATTGAGTACACTACCCATTGATGGAAGTGGGGGCATGCCGTTTATGCCACCACAAGGAGGCAGCCAACCCTGGCTCATACTTTCTCACATCGAACAAATGTTTGAAGTGAAAAAGATCGAACCAACAGCGGTCGCCATTCCCGAAGAGATTAGTGTCTTAATGATTGTGCATCCTAAATCGCTGAGTGAGGCGACCCTTTATGCGATCGATCAGTATGTGTTGGGAGGTGGGCATGCCATGATTTTTGTGGATCCCCTTGCCGAATCGGATAGTGGAGGCGGAAATCCCATGAACCCGATGGGAGGAGGAGGTCCCCGGGATTCAAATATGCCTAAATTGTTTGAAGCCTGGGGTGTTGAATTGGTGAAAGGGCAGGTGTTGGGAGATTTACCATTGGCCAAAAAGGTGCAAGTGCAACAGCAAAGCCGGCTACAGGTGGTGGATTACCCAGTCTGGATTGATTTCCGGCAGGAGCATTTCAGTGACAAGGATATCGTGACGGCTCAAGTGCCATCGATCACGGTGGCATCAGCAGGAATCATTCGAAAGAAAGGGGAGACCGGGACCACAGTCGAGGCGCTCATCCAATCAGATGAAGCCGCGATGCAGATTGAGGCATCCCGCTTGTCAGCCATGCCGGATGTCGGTGGATTACTCAATAGTTATCGTCCCGAAGGCGAGAAATTTATCGTGGCCGCCAGGTTAACCGGAACCGTGAAAACGGCTTTTCCTGAGGGAAAACCAAAAGAGGTGCCAACCAAGGATGAGAATCCGGATACGGCTCCAGAAACCGAAAGCCAGACCAAAGACCACCTTAACGAATCGAAGGAGCCTATCAACGTCATTGTGGTGGCAGATACGGATATTTTACAGGACCGGTTTTGGGTTCAAGTTCAAAATTTCTTCGGGCAACGGATTGGTATTCCCAACTCCGGCAATGGCACGTTTGTCACGAACGCCTTGGATAATTTGACGGGAAGCAATGATCTCATCAGCGTCAGAAGTCGCGCCGGATATTCCCGGCCATTTACACTTCTGCGAGTGTTGCAACAAGAAGCCGAGCAACAGTTCCGGCAAAAGGAGCAAGTACTCCAGGAACAACTCAAGGCCACGGAACGAAAAATTCAAGAACTGCAGAGCCAAAAGCCTGAAGGAAATTCCATGATCCTGAGTGTGGAACAGCAGGAGGCCATGGGACAATTTCGCAAGGAGTTGCTTCAGGTTCGCAAGGAATTAAGAGCTGTGCAACATGAGCTTGGCAAAAATATTGAGCGTGTGGAGAGTTGGGTGAAATTTATCAATATCGGGCTTGTGCCATTGTTAATTGGTATAGCGGGTGTGTGGATCAGTTCCTCCGGGATCAGGAAAAAGCGGCCAAAAGCTTAAGATGCTCAGTTATTGATCATCAGAAGACCGCATCAGATTATTCAAGAATATTAAGGGAAGCGAATGAAAGCCAAAACACTAGGAATTTTAGCCGCCATAACCATTGTGGGGATTGTTGTTGCCGTTTTCGTGAATCAAGAGCCGGCTTCTCAGTTGCCAGGTAGTGGTGAACTCTTGTTTCCGTCACTATTGTCGGTGGTGAATAATGTGGGCGAAGTGGTGGTGGAGACGAAGGATCAGACCGTGACGCTGGTGCGTGAGGAGAAGACTTGGCGGGTCAAAGAGAAGGCAGGGTATCGCGCTGATGTGGAGAAGGTAAAGCAGACTCTCATCGGGTTGGCGGAGTTGCGGATACTGGAACCCAAAACGAAAAATCCAGAGTTATACGATCGATTGGGTTTACAAGACAAGGAGCAAGAAGACTCGCTTTCGACAACCGTGACTTTGAAAACTGCGAATAATCCTGAGGCGGCAGTGGTGATTTTGGGGAATCAACGTCCTGCCAAGGGGAATCCACGGATGAGTGAAATCTATGTGCGGAAACCAGAAGATCCCCAAACCTGGCTGACAATAGGAAATTTGCCGTTGGAAAAAGTGTCCGGAGAATGGCTGGACACGGAAATAACGGCACTGACGACCAAACGGGTGCATCGAGTGACGGTCACGCATCCCGACGGGGAAACTCTTCTCGTTTTAAAAGAGAAGCCGGATGATCTTGATTTTCAATTGGATTCGGTCCCTGCAGGTTCCAAGGTGGCATCTCAGTTTAATGTGAATAATGTGGTGGGGACTCTTGTGCAACTCCCCCTAGAAGATGTGAAAAAAGAAGAAGAGGTGAATTTTCAGAATCACACAGGAGTAGCCGTCGTGTTGGAAACCTTTGACGGTCTCAGGCTTCATGTCCAAACGACCAAACAGGAAGACAAAATTTTCGGAAAATTCTCTGCGGAATTTGATCAGAAACTGGTTCAACCTGTGGAGGACACGCCTCTCTCAGAAAAAGGGGAAACGGTCCAAGCCCAGGATTCTGCTCAAGACGAAATGGTCCTTGGATCGCCTGAAGGGAAGCAACCAGATGAAGAGCAGGGGAAGCGTTACTCCGAAGAAGAATCAATATTAAAAAAACCGGAAGAGGTTCAGGGAGAAGTTGAAGCGTTCAATCAGCGTGTACAGGGGTGGGCGTATCAGTTGCCAACGTTCCGGGTCGAGAACTTTTCAAAAGCCAAGAAGGATCTTCTTGCCACAATTCCCTAAACTAGACCATTCAGGATATAGGAGGTGATGAAAGATTGTATCTCTACGTTTGAGACAGCTTCAGGCGTTCTCGGGCTTATCCGAACCCTTTAAGGGAGGAGCGGTCAACGCGTCCAGTAATTCCTGATGGACCTGCATCAGGCGGGAATCCTCAAGCCGGTAGGCAAAGGATATCAGGATCAAGCCTCCTGCCAGCACTAAACAGCCTAAGGCGGTTATCCCGACCACCCAAAAAACTCCCCCAATTGTGCTCATCCCTCCATCAAGAATAAATAGCACCACAAACGTGAGGGTGCCCCCAATCACAAAAAGTAGCCATATCAGGGTGAGAATAGCTGACGACCAGGGAATACGCTTGGACAAATGAAGCAGGAGTTGGTTGCCGGCTGAACTTACATCAATTGTCCCCTTCAATGGCCATGCTGTGCGAAAACTCAGGGAAAAGAGTTGGTAATAGGGACGGATCACAATGACCTGTCTGTCTTCCACCCAGCGGGCAATCCCATGAGGCAAGGGCAGTGCGTCGGACTTGTGAAAAGCATGGGAAATGGGGTGCGCTGGATGAGAATCCAGAGCTTTCTGCCTGTGGGCCAAGGGACATCCATACCGGCAGGCCCAACTTTTCAGTGTGGTGAATTGAAACCAGTCACCAATGATTAGGCATAGAAACAGCAGGATGGCAATGATTCCGGCAAACATCATGGGAAGGAGAAGATACCATAGTGTCTTCTTCTGCTAAACTCCTGTTTTTGCATTGACTTCTCGACCATACCTCCTCTACTATCGACTCGCGGGGTGGAGCAGCCTGGTAGCTCGTTGGGCTCATAACCCAAAGGTCGAGGGTTCAAATCCCTCCCCCGCAACCACCTCGGTATCCCATCAAAGAACTCACGGGTTTCCACCATGCTTTCCTGCGATTTTCCTGCTTTGAAACTCAAGAATGTATTTCCCCTGAGCCTGGGAGTCGTAATCTCTCTTGATATGGGACCCTTTTAAGGGTTGATTTCTCTTGGGTTTTCGTTCTGGGAACCGATAAATTTCTGGTGGGGGTGAAAACAGCTTACTCGAGGACTTGTGGAATTTTTAGCCCCCAATTGATTTTGAAATGGTTTGCCTCACTTTTTGACACCAACCCACGCATGGACAGGAATTGTCCATTAAGGCTGGATTTCTTTCTGTTCGGTGGATCTGGCTATACCAAAAATTTTAGGGAATTTCCCACTAGTTTCCTACTTAAGTGCCTGTGAAGGACTGTCTTGAGCCGAATGTGTTCGTCAGTCAAATATAATTTGGTTATGAACAAAATTTCTCAAGATGACAAAGTCCAGAAGGACAGTGGTACGTTATCATCCATACAGGGAATAACCATTTCTATTGTTGTTCCTGTGTACAACGGGGGTGAGGCCTTTCGTCAATGCCTGATGAGCCTGGTTGCTTTACAACCTCCTCCCCTGGAAATAATCGTTGTTGCCGATGGTGAATCCGATGGATCCTGGCAAGTGGCGGAACAGTTTGGTGCTCAAGTCATTCGACTTCCGACCACTTCTGGGGGACCGGCACAGCCCAGAAACATTGGGGCACTTCAGGCCAGAGGCGAATATCTTTTCTTTGTCGATGCCGATGTGTGTGTGCATCCGGATACTTTGCGACAGGTGGCAGAAACGTTTCATTGTAATCCGGACCTCACTGCATTGATCGGATCGTACGACGACACCCCTGCCGAAAAAAACTTTTTATCCCAATACAAAAATCTCTTTCACCATTATGTCCATCAACATGCTCAAAAGGAGGCTTCCACTTTTTGGGGGGCTTGCGGAGCCATCCGCCGTGATATTTTCCTGGAAATAGGTGGGTTTGACGAAAAATATCGTCGTCCTTCAATTGAAGACATTGAGTTAGGATATCGAGTGAAAAAGGCTGGTCACCAGATTCAGTTGTGTAAAGATATCCATGTCAAACATTTGAAACGATGGGGTGTCCGTTCAATGCTCAAAGCAGATTTTTTTTACCGCGCCATCCCTTGGACAGAGTTAATCCTTCGGGATCGCAGGTTTACCAATGACTTAAACATCCGGCATTCCGAGCGCCTGTGCGTGGTATTGACGTATGGGCTTGTGGGGGCCTTGCTGGGAGCGATCTGGTGGATTTCATTGCTGCCCGTGGCGGGGTTGATCATGGTTTCCCTTGTGATCATCAATGCGCCACTTTATCGTTTCTTTCAAAAAAAACGTGGGCTTCGGTTTGCCTTGCAGAGTGTTCCCTGGCATTGGCTCTACTATCTGTATAGTGGCTTGGCGTTTGCCATAGGCCTGGCACGACATGCTTTTTGTGGGGACAACAGGAAAGAGTCAACAAAGCCGGCCCTTGAATCTGACTCCTTTGACGCCATAAAAAAGTCAGGGGGACAATAGTGGCATCCCATCCTGTCGTGGTGATTGGTGCCGGTCCCGCTGGTCTTACGGCGGCCTATGAGCTGGGAAAAAACAGTTCTTCCTCCCTCATTCTTGAGGCTGGGAAACAGGTCGGTGGTATATCGCAAACCGTCAACTATCGAGATTTCCGTTTTGATATCGGTGGTCACCGATTTTTCTCAAAAGTGCCGATGGTGACTGAGTTATGGAATGAAATCCTCGGTGACAACTTTCTCCTTCGACCTCGTATAAGCCGAATCCATTACAACCAGCATTTTTTTGACTATCCCCTTAAGGCCACCAATGCGTTGGCCGGACTGGGGGTCGTTGAAGCTCTCCTGGTCTGTTTCAGTTATGCCAAAACCAAGGTATTTCCAGGTGCCCAAGAGGATAATTTTGAACAATGGGTCATCAATCGTTTTGGATATCGCCTGTATCAGATATTTTTCAAAACCTACACGGAAAAAGTCTGGGGAATTTCCTGTACCGAGATATCCGCCGATTGGGCTGCGCAACGAATCAAAAACCTGTCTCTGAAAGAAGCGGTTCGCAATGCCCTACTTGGTCAAAGGGGTGGGAAGAAGGGTGAAATCGTGACCTCGCTCATTGAGCAGTTTCATTATCCTCGCCTAGGTCCGGGGATGATGTGGGAACGGTGCGAGGAATTGGTGGCTGGTTTTGGCTCTCAGACATTAAAAGGCATAAAGGTCGAGCGTATCAGACATCGCCATGGGCGGGTAGATTGTGTTTCCGGGCGAGCATCATCAGGGGAACATGTAGAATTCGAGGGCAGCGATTTTGTGTCGACGATGCCTCTCCGCGAGTTAATCGAGGCCATGGACCCTCAACCTCCCGCGAAGGTCTTGGAAGCTGCCCTTGGTTTACGATATCGGGATTATTTAACCGTGGTCCTGGTGGTTAACTGCGAAGACGTATTCCCTGATAACTGGATCTATATTCATTCACCTGAAGTCAAAATGGGACGAATACAGAATTATAAAAATTGGAGCCCGTATATGGTGCCGGATCCTTCACGGACTTCGCTGGGCCTTGAATATTTTCTCTGGGACAAAGACGATGAGTGGACATGGTCGAACGACCGGTTAATCGAATTCGGGACACGGGAATGTGCGCAACTGGGGCTCATTAATCCCCGCGATGTTGAAGACGGAACCGTGGTTCGTATGGAAAAGGCCTATCCGGTTTACGATCATCACTATCAGGATCATGTCCGGACGATTCGAGAGTATCTGGAAACATTTTCAAATCTTCAGACCATTGGACGAAATGGTCTGCATCGCTACAACAATCAGGATCATTCCATGGTAACAGGAGTGTATGCCGCGAGAAATATCATGGGTGAATCGCATCATGATGTATGGGCGGTCAATACGGAAAAGGAATACCATGAGGAGGGCCGTGCGGCTTCGGTCAATGCCGGCGATCGATTGGTACCAATGCGGGTTCAGGAAAACGTCGATGAACTTCCCATGGAAAACGAAGAAGAATTAATCGAGATTGTATTTTCCAAACTGGACCCTGTCGCGCTGGGTGTGGCTGTCGGTACCGTGAGTGGCCTCCTCATCTTGATCGGGACCGCAATTCTTGTTCTCAAAGGTGGGCCGGTAGTGGGGCCCAACCTGTCTCTGCTTGGGAATTTTCTATTTGGATTTCAAGTGACATGGGGTGGTTCTATTGTAGGTTTCCTGGAGGGAGGAATCGGGGGGTTTGCGATAGGTTACTCAGGAGCCTCACTCCGAAACTGGAGCATGAAGGCCTTTGCGAAATTCATGCTGTGGCGAGAGGAAGTAACTCGTCGTCGCAATCTTCTAGATTAGCTACCAGGGGCCAGGAGGGAAGATATGGGAACAGATTTCAAACGTAATGAAGAGCTTAGCCGGGTTGTGGCCAAAATTCAGGCAGGGGTGTTGGCAGTAGTTTGTGGGCTGATGGGTGGATTAGGCCTTTTTATCATGACAGCCTGGCTTCTTCTCGAAGGAGGGCCACAGGTTGGCTCTCATCTTCAATTACTTTCCAACTATTTTATCGGGTATTCAGTCACGTGGAAAGGGAGCCTGGTGGGGCTTTTTTATGGAGCACTGACCGGTGGGATTCTGGGTTGGACCATCGGGTTCATTTATAACAGAGTAGTGGGAATCCGAGGGCGGTAAACGCCATTCCTCTGAGTTTTTCTTGATTGAATACGGATGGTGAACGATTTCATGGTTTGCCAATCTGTAAAGGGAAAATCGTTAGAGACTATCGTGTAGGGAAAAATTCAGAACACAAAAAATAATGAACCATGAAAACCCTGATTATGAAGGAAGCCGGTTTTGTGGAAATCATCAGGTTAAGGGTTTGCTGAAAACGGACCAGGTAGGATGACGCTTTATGTGATCGACCAAATTTACCTCTGTTCTTGAAAAACCTTAAGTGGATTGCAAAGTAAATATTGCGAATTCGCTCGCCGTTAAATGGACTATTCACGGATATAACCAGTCCTCCTATTCAAGTGCTCAGACATTCAGGGGAAATCCACCATCTGGAAAAGAGGTGATGGCCTGAATGGTGAGAGAACCAGACATGTAAGTGCCCAACCAATTCGCGTGCCGCCAAATCAGGCCTTTCCTCTATGCACATGATGACAACCCAACATTCTCATTCGGGTAAATGGAGGGTTGCTTCATCCTCAGGCGGATTTGTCAGTGTAAGGCTTGAGAACCTACCTATTAAAATGTCAACTCACTGTTCGGAAAGTCCGATACTATCTGGGCGACATTGTCGTGGGCTGATCTAGCGAGAGAAGAAGTATCTTGGCTCAGATCTAAGGGCTCTTCACTCCCATTTACCAATCAGGGAATCGACGGCGTGATAAACGAAGGTGCGAGCTACTGGGACTCCATAGCAGACGAATGGAAAAAGACACGCCCGGATCAGCTCTGGAGAAAACATAGTGATACGGTTAATCAATCCCTACTTCTCCGTTGGCTTCCCGAACAGCCATCTCCTCGGTTGCTAAAGACTGATACGTTTGACGAAGCGGTGGGAGGGGGGCTTATTCAATTCCTGAAGACACGTGCTCACAAGGTCGTTGGAATGGATCTCTCATTCCAGAATGTGGAATTGGCCTGTCCTGGGGATATGAGCATTCGTGGAGCATGCGCAGATGTGCGTCATCTTCCTTTCGGAGAGGAGTCGTTTGATGTGGTGGTGTCCAATTCCACCCTGGACCATTTCCTAACCCTAGATGAGATCATCGTGAGTTTGCGGGAATTGCACCGGGTGCTTCGCAAAAACGGGCAGCTAATCCTGACATTGGATAATCCTGCTAATCCCATTATTGCCGCGCGTAACATTCTTCCATTCAAATTATTGAACCGGTTAGGTATCCTTCCCTACTATGTTGGTGCCACCTGCGGTCCATGGCGCTTACAGAAGTTGCTGCGGGAGATCGGATTCGAGGTAAGGGAGGCCACGGCAGTGCTCCATTGCCCGCGTATTTTCGCCGTATTCGTCGCCAAGCTCTTGTGCTCCTGCGCGAAGGGTTCCGTGCAACAACGATTTTTGCTTTGGCTGGAGGCATTTGAACATCTGTCGCGCTGGCCCACGCGGTATGTAACAGGGAACTTTATTGCTGTCAGAGCAGAAAAAAAATAAAGCAACCGAGCGGGGTCTACAGGGAATAAATGATTTTTCTATAGAATGTTTGTGAGTTGCGTCGTATGCGCGAACTTGGTAGGTCAACGAGGCATTTTTATTGCTCACTCGTGTTGTTGAATCAAAACAGATGTAAGAGAAGAGACGCCGCACCAAAACGAATGATGTTGTTAGACGGATGGAAAACTTTTCGGTTAATTCGACAAGCTCTGTCTTCCAGTCGGTGGAGCCTGGTGGATTTACGTCAGGTACAGGAGGAGCGGATTCGGGTACTCCTCAATCATGCCTACTACAACGTTCCACTCTATCGAAGCCTTTATAAGGAGGCGGGTTATCACCCTGAGGAATTTCGTTCTTTGGATGATATAGGGGAAATCCCTATTCTTCAAAAAGATCGTCTCAAGCAAGCAAGTCCGGAGGAAGTTGTTGCTCAGGGGATTGATCCAAGCCGATGTAGAATCGTTGAAACGAGCGGTTCGACAGGAACTCCCTTGCGGATCTTTCTTGGATCCATAGATCAGCAGTGGCAGCGGGTGGTTGCCTGGCGCATTCTATTCGAACATGGTTTCCGCTGGACTGACCGCACGCTTGAAATTCGCATGACTTTTGGTCGGCAGTTTTTCGTCCAACGGCTTGGTATCGCTCCAAAAGATTGGTGTTCGATTCTGGACCCGCCAGAGTTCTGGGCCCAACGCATGGTTAAGACGAGGCCGGACGTGATTGTTGCAGGGGCGGGTACCTTGCATGCATTGGCGGAAACTGTCCAAACAATGGGGTTCAAGCTGCCCGCGCCCCGACTTATCATCTCCGATAGTGAAACCCTCTCACCGGCCACGCGTCAATTGGTTCGCTGTGCGTTGGGAAGGGATCCTGTGGATGTGTACGGGTTGGTTGAACTTTCGAATTTCGCGTGGGAGTGCGAGCGTCATTCCGGATTTCACGTAAGCGCTGATAGCCACATTGTGGAGGTGGCTGCGGCTTCAGGGGAACCTGGTCCAATCATCACCACAGCATTAGGCATGTGGACCATGCCGATGATTCGCTATGAAACAGGAGATCTGGCCGAGGTTGAGACCACATCATGTCCGTGTGGGCGCACTCTTCCCCTTCTGAGGCGAATCTATGGACGCAGGGTGGATTCAGTGGCTTTGCAGGACGGCAGGCGCATCTTCTGGCCTTTTTTTCACGAGGTCCTGGGGCGCTATGACGAGTTACACCAGTGGAGGATTTTGCAAGATAGGTTGAACGAAGTCCAGCTCCAAATCGTTGTGACAAATAACGCTCAAGATCTTCTTTCGAGAATAGAATCGGATCTTCAAGCTGTCCTGCCTGGTGAAATCAATCTGCAGGTTGAGCGAGTGGAGAGGATCCTGTTAAGCCCTGGAGAGAAGACCAGGATGATCATCTCGAAAGTCGGGACTGCAATTGAGGAGCAGCCTGCCTCCGGAAGGCAAGGGCTCTAGATGGAAATACTGCGAACATGGAAGTGCCTAATGGATCTGAGGTCGAACGTAACACGTTCTCCCGCACATCTCAGATCGTTGCAAGATCATTTGTTCCGTGCCGCTGCGATCCATGCCTACAGAAACGTCCAGTTTTACCGGCGTGTTTGGGACGAAGCGCGGGTAGATGTCCAAGCCATTCGAGGCATTCAGGATCTGGAGAGTATTCCAATCATTACCGCTCCCATGGTGCGAGAAGCTGCAAAACTTGGCGAGTTGCTGGCGCGAGGAGTGGACCCATCATCCTGTACCTATCTTGATACAAGTGGCTCATCAGGTGTGGCATTACGGGTCTGGAAGCGGCCGCTCGAAGAACGTGTGCGAAGAGCCGTGGGACTGCGGATTTGGTTCGAACACGGATTTCATTGGCGCCATCACACCGCCCAGTTTCAGATAAAGCCGGGTCCATCGCACATGCTGCAGCGCTTCGGAATTTCTCGGAAGACATGGATCTCGACGGAGCAGTCCATCGAGGACCAGTTGGCTCAATTGTTGGAGGCCAAGCCTGATGTGGTGGTGGGCACGGCAACGGCACTTCGCCGCATTGCGCGAGCGAGCGAAGCGGCCCAGGTCATACTCAAACAGCCACGGGTGGTGTTTTGCGCAGGAGAATTGGTGGATGCCGAAACCCGTCAATTAGTCACGCGAGTCTTCAACCGCGAACCGGTCGGGTTGTATGGCCAGACCGAGGTCGGATACATCGCCTGGCAATGCGAGCAGCGTGGGTCGTTCCATGTGAATGCGGATACACATTTTGTCGAAGTATTGCGGGATGGGATACCGGCTCATCCGGGCGACTTAGGGACAATCGTGGTGACAGATTTGCGTGCCCGGACGATGCCACTCATACGGTACAATACGGCTGATCTGGCCATAGCTGCATCAGGTGAATGTTCCTGCGGTCGACAACTGCCTTTGATGGGTTCAATCGAAGGGCGCGAACGAGCCTCAATTTTACTCGGAGACGGGCGTCTCCTTACGACCAGAAAGATACTTGATCACCTCGCGGGAACACTTCGCCTCGGAGAATTCCGCCTTTACCAGGAAAGCCTAAAGAAGTTTCGGCTGGAGCTCACCTGCCACGCCCTCGTCGGCCATCCAGGGATCGAGAACGAAGACACCGATTCGCATGTCCATCTAACCGTTCTGGGTCATCTCCGAAAGCTCCTTGGTGAGGTCGATCTATCAATCAGGATCGTTAAGCCGTGGCCGGCAGATGGCACGGGCAAGACCCATGCAATCTTCAGAGTGGGCAATCTCAACGAGGGCTCTCTCAGAGACACCACGGGAGCGGCATCTTGAGACGCGACATTCCCATGGTTTCGTGGAAACCAGGACAGAGGGTAGTTGAACCTTGCGAATGTGGTTGCGGCCAGTCGGAACAAAAACAGTGGGCACGAATAGGATGAACCATTTAAAAAACATGATGGTAGAGTGGGTCATCTCCCGCCTTTCCGGCAAGGCACAAACCTTGGTTCCGCGATATGGTTTTTACGCGTGGGCGTGTCTGGGATTACGAGGGGTCCCAGTTGTGTTGCTGAGGGGGCCCACCCTTCAATCCGGGCATATCGGGACACTATTGGTGGCGGGCCATGATCCCTGGGTTGCCTATTTGCCGAACAGGTTTTTCATTGGGGAACCCAAACGTGAGCTGGTAGGAAATGTGTCGCTACGGGACCTGCCGGCTCTGCTAGATCGCCTGCGTGATGCAGCCGATCTGACTATTGTTCGTGCAGACCGATTGTCAGCGGAAAAATTCTTCGGGAAGGATTATCTTGCGGTTCCTGAATGGATTGACATGCGTCTCGCCCTTCCTGGGGATCTCGATGAGTTGGTGCGTAGTAACCGAAGTATCCGGGAGGATATGCGTCTGGTCCGCAAACATAAGTTGCAGCCATTGGTCACCGAAGGGGAGGAGCGATTTGACGAGTTTTATGACTCCATGTACGTCCCTTTCTCGAGAGACCGTCATGGAGCCATGGCCATTATCAAAGGCCGGCAGGAACTACGTCGGTTTATCCGAAAAGGGGGAATCCTCTGGGTTATGGGAGATAATCAGCCACTTGCCGGTGTTCTCTATGAACGAAAACAGGACACATTTAACCTTTTGGCCATAGGCATGGCTTCGGGTGAAATCCCTCTGAAAAAAAGAGGAATTATGGCCGCGCTCTACTATTACAGCATACAGTATGCCCGCCAGTTGGGGTTTGCTGAGGTGAATTTTAGAGCCGCTCGGTCTTCCCTGCATGACGGATTGCTTCGCTATAAACGCAAATGGGGAAATGCCCTATTTGACAATCCTAATTCCTATTATGATCTGTTGATCCGTTGGAATAGCGTAAACGGCATAGTGAAGGACTTCTTCTCTCACACGGGCCTTATCTTTCGGGACGGAGAACGCTTGTCTGCAATCCATGCGGACGAATCACAGAGTCGCCGATCTCTCTGGATTGAAGGGCTACATCGACTCTACCTCCTGACTGAGTCCGGTCGCCAACCGATGATAGATGAGGAAGTTCTCGTTAAGCGTAGCCGGAGCCACACCCGATTCTCATCGACCCTTTCATGATGCTTGGGGAGGCATCGAGGGCCTTATCAACATTCCCGCTCTTTGCGCCGATGATCAGTAAGGACACCTGTTGTGGCGAGATGCGAGGTTCGAAAACCTAGCCTTTGGCTAGACGATAGTTTCTAACTATAGGAATGCGCTGTATTCAGTCGTTGATTTGAAAGTCATCAACTAGGACCACGACCAAACGCCCTTCGCCGAGGTTTGGCTAAGAGGTACGCGACACCCAAGAGTGGGAGTGCCTATGTGCGGATTGTGCGGCGTGGTGTATTCCGATCCTAAGAGGCCGGTCGATCGGGATATGCTTCATCATATGACAAACATGATGTCCCATCGTGGACCGGATGGGGCTGGGTACTTTGTTGACCCGGGTATCGGTCTCGGCTTCCGTCGACTGAGCATCATAGACTTGGAAACCGGCGATCAGCCCATTTCCAACGAGGATAACTCTGTCACCGGTGTATGTAATGGAGAAATCTACAACTACAAGGAATTGCGTCAAGATCTAGAGGCTGCAGATCATCGTTTCAGGACACATTCGGATGCCGAAGTCCTTGTCCATTTATACGAGGATTATGGGGTGCGTTGTGTGGATTTTCTGAGAGGTATGTTCGGCTTCGCTATCTGGGATTCCCGTCATCGTCGTCTCATGTTGGCCCGAGATCGGTTCGGTATCAAACCCCTCAGCTATGCCATCAAACCCGGTGCTCTGTTTTTTGGATCGGAGTTGAAGTCCATCCTTGCAAGCGGGTGTATTGACCGTCAGGTTGATGCCGGTGCTATGAAGGAGTTGTTTGCGGTCGGATTTGTTCAAGCGCCGAAGACCCTCTTGTGTTCAATACGGCGGCTCCCACCCGCGCATTATCTTCTCCATGAAAACGAGAAGATCACGATCCAGCGTTATTGGGATCACTCCTTTCCATCAAGGGGTGAGGAAGGCTTTCAACGAAGCGCTCAGGAATGGGCCGAGACGGTACGAGATAAACTTGAAGAGTCCGTCCGCCTCCACCTCCGAAGCGATGTGCCACTAGGTTGTTATTTGAGCAGTGGAATCGATTCAAGTGCTATGGCGGGATTGATGAGCCGAGAAATCTCGGATCCTATCCACACTTTTTCTGCGGCGTTTGAAGATCCGTTGTTTAATGAGATAGGTCCGAAAAGGATTTTCACAGATTTCTCGGGCTACAATCTTCGCCATCACATCACAACCTGCAGAACCGCCGATTTTGATCTGTTGCCGGAAATGATTTGGCATCGCGAAGATCCCAATATCTCATCTGAGGGCATCCCCCATATGTTGCTCGCCAGAATGGCGGCTCAGCAGGTGAAAGTCGTCTTGACCGGTGAGGGCTCGGATGAACCATTCCTCAATCTTCCACTCAGTGTGCGTCAACTCATCGCAAACATCCCGTTCCTGAGGAAAAAATATTCTCGATCAAGTCGGGCATTCGCCGCCCACGCCACGATGGACCTGTCTCGATACACCCAAATAATCGATAATGCCTCCCACCGAAGTTACGATGATCTTTTTTCCGATCACCTTAGCAACATCCATAGTTCTTTCAACGATTCAGAACCGCATTTCTTTCTTCCGAAGGATTTTGAAGGAAGGAATCGTTTTGCTCAATTACAGTATTTGGATATTAATGTGCGCCTTTCGGACTTCATTACAAGAACCCTGGATGCTGCCTCCATGGCTTATGGCCTGGAGGCACGCGTGCCATTCCTCGATCATGAATTTGTCGAATTATGCAGCCAGATTCCATCCGACTTGAAAATGCGAGGGCTTCAGGAAAAGCATATTCTTCGACGGGCCCTGGAAGGTGTCTTGCCCGCGGAAATTCTGAAAAGAAGGAAGAGGGGGCTTTCCGCCCCATTCTGGCCATGGCAGGGTCTTTTGCCGGAATTTGTCGCAGACGCTCTGTCCGAAAGCAGGCTCCACACCAAAGGGTATTTCAATCCTCATTCTGTTCGACACATGCTTCAGCAACATCAAAACGGCAAGGCGAATTTTGGAAGAGAATTAATCGGGGTCCTCAATATTCAATTATGGGATGACCTATTTGTCCAAGGGTGCCGTCCGTCGTGAGATGCACGAGTGTGTTGGCCTCCAATCCTGTGTCCACGCTCTATTCCATGCTTCGCCATCCGCATGTCGGACGAGAGCAGCTTGTGGCCTTTCAAAACGAGCGAGTTTGCCGGTTGGTCGCACATGCCTATCGCCATGTGCCCTATTACCGTGGGCTCTTTGATCGACATGGACTGAAACCCCAGGATATCCGAACGGTCGAGGATTTGGGGGCCGTGCCCATCACCTCCAGAAGTGATTTGCAAGGCTTGCCGGTCGATGAAATCATCGCTCGGAATGTGGACCCGAGGTCTCTGATCACCCGCGCCTCCAGCGGGTCCTCCGGGCGACCATTTATTGTGCGTCGCACTTGGCTGGAGGAACGCCTTCATGGTGCCTTTCGGTGGCGTGCGCTCCAGGCGTTGGGCCTCCGTGCGAGCGACAAGATGTGTTATGTGATGGGGAACTGGAATATCCAACGACAGAACCAGCTTGCCAAGCGTATCCTGGACACCCTCGGGATGGCCCGGCGAAAGGTCATTGATGCCCTGCAGCCACCGGAGGACATTGTCCAGGCTCTGCAGAAGTTCAAACCTACGGTCGTGGGGGGGTATCCCGGCGTGTTGGCCAGGATCGCGCAGACTGTGAATTGCGACGTACTACGGTCCCTTCGGCTCCACTTTGTAAATCCCGGTGGAGAAGTCCTGACGCCACTCATGCGCCAACAGATTCAGGACGGTTTTTCCGCGCCAGTCTATGAAACGTATGGAAGTATCGAATTTTACCTTCTGGCCTGGGAATGCCCAACAACTGGGGAATATCACTCATGTGACGATGGCTTAATTATCGAAGTGCTGCGGGATGGGACTCCGGCGAATGAAGGAGAGAGGGGAGAGCTTGTTGGAACCGACTTGCATTCGTTTGCGATGCCGCTGATCCGATACCAGCTTGGCGATGTCGTCACAAAGGGAAGCCAAACCTGTCGATGTGGACAACCGTTTTCGACGATTCGATCGATCCAGGGACGTATGATCGATTACTTCGTGCTTCCCGGCGACAGGGTTGTCCATCCCTATGAGTTGGGGGTCAGAAAGGTCCCCTGGATTCGAGAGTTTCAGGTGACCCAGGAACGCATGGAATTCATCGTGATGAAAGTCGTCCCGTTTCATACACCCTCCGCCGAGGAGATGGCAGCGTTGGTTCAACCGGTGATTGCGTTGCTGGGATCCGACGTGCAGTTCCAGGTAGTGTTGGTGGACACAATCCCGAGGGAGGCAAGCGGGAAATTTCGAGTATATCGTTCCCATATTCGATCGGCTTATGACGCATTTGCGTGGGCGGATCAAAAAATAGTTCCTCCTGGAGTCCATGACGACTCCTAATTCTTATGCCGATAGTGCGGTGGATAAGGAGCACAAGGTGACTTTTGCTTGCACCCTATCATGAAAATTTCAAGAAACGCGGATATCTCAATCATCAAGGGATGATGATGTCTCCACAGGCAACGTATTGAAGAGCCTGGTCATGATGCCCGCATAAACCGACATGAAGGACAGAGGGGTTGTCTGCGAGGCCTCATCGGGTGATGATTACGTGAGGATCTTTTTCGATCGAGCGGCGACTCTCATTCATATCGAAACGTCCGAGGTGTTTGCTGATCTTTGTGAACGTTTCAGTCTTGCTGTGTTGCAACATATCGATGAGAACGAACGGTTCATTTTGGAGCCGTATTGAGCGTCAGGAAGCGGAGACACCTTAACGATTGCGGAGGAAATGGGATGCTCCGTTCGTCCATCGGTCACCAATAACCGAGATGCCCTCCACGTATTATGGTTGAAAATCCAAACAAATGCACCGGCCATCATTTTCGGTTTATAGAACAGGAACGAACTATTCGCCGGTGAGGCCGCCTTTGTTTCCTCGAGGTTGGTCATCTGAGTAATGAGTCTCCGGGAGTTGGAAATGGGCATGGCTAACCAAAGGTTTCCCCGCTTCAACGACTGGGCGTGGTGGCTCTATGAGCATGCTCCCGCCGGCTTGGACGATGTAGCCAAGAGATGTGCCCCATGGGTCTTGCCATGGGTTGCGCTTCGCGTACCTGTCGCTATTCTGCGAGGGCCAACCAGACATTCCAAGCGATTGGGAATTATCGTAGTGGCTGGGCTTCACCCCTGGGCCGATTACCTGCCGCGTCGCTTCTTTGCATGTGCGCCTCGTCGAGAGGTCGTTGGAGCCGTGCCTGTGTGGGCCCTTCCTTCGTTCCTAAAACGTTTGGCTGTTGATGCGGACCTTATTGTCGCGCGCGTCGATCGTGTCTCTGCCGCCTCTTTTTTGAAGACGGTTACCTTGTGGTTCCCGAAAGCATCGGCTGCCGACTTTTGCTGCCGGTCGATTTTGAAAAGCTTGCACAGGCCAGCCTCAGCGTAAAGGAAGATTTGGGTACGCTCCGGCGTGAGGGTTTCACGATGGGGGTCTCACATAGGGAGGCAGACTGGGAGGCGTTTTACTCCTCGATGTATTTTCCTTCGTCCAGAAGCGGCACGGAGAGTTCGCCTGGCTGCGGCGGGGTGACCATCGCATTGCCGGGGCGCTGTTTGAGCGGGAGGGTGACGTTTTCCGTGGAGTGGCTTTGGGCACAGATGGGGGGGACCTCTCGCTGATGAAGCAGGGTGCCCTTGCGGCACTCTACATTTTCGAAATCAAGTGCGCCCAAGAGGGTAGATGTGCAAGCATTGACTTCGGTGGCACCCCGCCGATTCTCAATGACGGACTTCTTCGCTTCAAGAGGAAGTGGGGAGTCCAGCTCATGGATGAATACCGGACTCCCTATGACTACCTGGTCCGGTGGGAGCGACCGAATGAGCAGGTCCTCGACTTCCTTGCTGATGCGCCGTTGATTTTCAGAAACCACGGTCACCTGGCGGGGACGTCCGCCATCAGACTCAATGACGTAGCCCACGCAGACCAAGCGTCCATGAGGCATCGCTCGTTGTGGATGGCAGGCCCGCAACGACTCTTTGTGGCGATGCCAACCGGATATGGTTCACAGGAGGTGGGTGCGCTTTCTGGACAGGAGAAGGGCGGGATACCTCATGTTGGTGGGATGGAATTCTGCAATTTTGAACGGATTCTTCCGATGTTAGGCGTGAATCAGCTGACATCGTCACAATCGCATTGGAATTGAGAGGCGGGCAAAAAGAATACGAGGTGATTGATGTTTTCGGAATATCGCGCAATTTTCAAAAAACGAGGCCATCTATATCATCAAGCAATGACCCTGTATCCGAGCGCTCGTGCAGAAGAATTCTTTCATATCGTACGTATGGCCGACATGAAAGACGGAGATATCGTTTGTGATATTCCTTCCGGCGGAGGGTACTTAAGTAACTTCGTGGATCGGACTACGACTCTTTGCCATATCGAAACCTCAGAGGTGTTTGCTGCTCTCTGCAGAGCGAATGGCGTGCCCCAAGTGTTGCTTTCAACTCTGGAGGATATTCCTATCCAGACCGGGGCGGTGGATAAAATTATCAGCCTCGCGGCATTGCACCATGTCGATGAAAAGAACCGGTTCTTCTCAGAGGCCTATCGAATGCTAAGAAAGGGAGGGACGCTTACCATCGCTGACGTGCAAGTGGGGTCGGCCGTTTCCGAATTTTTGGACGGTTTTGTCAACGAACACAATACAATGGGACACAAAGGGACATATATCTCCCCCGAAACTCAAGATGAGATCGAAGGATGGGGATTTACTGTGAGGGAGTCTTCGTTGATCCCTTTTCACTGGGAATTTGATTCTCCCCAGGCCATGGGACGATTTTCTCAACTGTTGTTCGGGATCGATAAAGCAGACTCTGCCCAGATCCTAGAGGGTATCCGAAAGCATTTGGGCTATGATCTCGACAGCACTGCGTGTCGCATGAATTGGGAGCTGTTATTCCTCAATGCAAAAAAACCCTAGACAGCAATCGTGTCCAGCGATATGAGGTACCTGGTAAACAGGCAATAGCTCGGTTAGTGGATGCTGCGAACGAATGAAAAGATCCTTTAAACCAAAGTCTGATCTTTGATGATTCATTTGAACATGAAGTTTGGAATTTATCCTATAAGCCGCTGGCAAGAAACGCCCAAACGGTTTTTGCGTGAGCAAGGATTCAGCACCTATCAAGATATCCCGCATGCCATCTCGCCGGCCACTTCATGGTTGTTCGAGTATTGAAGTTTTGAATGGGATTCTCGATGGCATCTTTCCTCAAGGGAAGTGACTGCGTCGATGTGCATCGAGAGATGAGGGATGACAACCAACTTGTCTGCACGGTCGCTCGAAGCTCCGAAGTTATGGGGTAGGTCGTCGTTGATTCCACCGTATGTGGCATCTCGAGAGAGGGGCTTCGCATGTCACCCAATGTGACCGAAGCAGAAGTGCGTGGTCTAGCCCTTACGATGACCCTCAAGGGCGGCTTCTTAAGACAACTACAAGGTGGCGCGAAGGCAGGCGTGCGTTTCAACCCTGAGGCCCAGCTCGCAGAACGCCGGCAGCATTTGGAAGCGTTTGGGCGATTGTTCCGCTTCAAATTAACCGCATCTTTATTCTTGGCTCTCCTATGGGTACAAATGACACAGACATCCGCGCGATGCTCAATGCGGTTGGTGTGAAGCTTAAGTTGACGAAGTTACGCGATACGCAATAGGGGCATTATACGGCGGCGATTGTGTTCATCAGTGCCTAATGGGTAATCCAGCATTTCGATTTGACGCTTTCTCGTTGTATGGTAGCCATTGAAGGATTCAGTAAGGTGGGGAGCGCGTTGGTCACCCTGTTGGACGAAGCGAATGCCAAAGTGGTGGCAATCTCTACAGAGAGGGGAGCAATTACAAATCCGCATGGTCTGAATGTGAGACAGCTCAACCAACTCGCTGCTCAGTATGGTAGCCATTTGATGGATTTTTATACAGATGCCGAGGGAATTTGTTGCGCTGACTTGTTTGAGTCGACCGTCGATCTGCTGTGTCCTTGTGCGACCCATCCCAGTCTTCATGCTCACGATGCTTCTCGTGTGCCCGCGCGTCTTATCTGTCCAGGAGCCAATGAACCAGTAACGGCGGAAGCCGAGAAAATTCTGTTTGAACTGGGACTCATGGACCTTCCCGGTTTCGTGACTAACTGTGGCGGGATGCTCGGGAGTACGATGGCTTTGCGTCGATGAGCAGATAGCAGATCATGTCGGTTATGGAGCTTCATTTCGGCGATCGCGTTGCGTGCCTAGTAAGGGAGGCGATGCACCGGCAGGTATCATCGCGCGAGATTGCCGAACAGTTCGCACGACAACGCTTTGGGGAGATTCAGCGAAGCGCTGCCCCCCATCTCTACGCAATAAGCTCGTTGCCGCTCGGGTAGAACTCTATACTAGGGGTTGGGTACCGGGGTCTCTTTTGGCGGTCCTGGCGCAATCGCAATTAGCAAAGAGATGGGCATGAATGGTGGTGAATGAGACGGTGTCCCAGGTGTATATGGTTCTTCGTCGGTGGTCTGTGATATTTACCGATTCCTTGTGCGTGTCCGGCCAGGCAGAATTTTTTAACACCCCCATTATTGATATGACTTGTGGAGAAAAAAATGAAAGAGATCACTCGGGCCCGGAGCGAATGGGCGTGGCATCCCTTGAAATGGTTTACGAAAAAAAAGGCAAAGTGGAGGATCAACAAGTTCATGCAGGAAATATGGATCAGGGCAAGACTCCGCTTCATTCCTTGATTCTGACAATTCCAGTGGGGTGGGTTGGCTATTAATCGCCATGATCAAGCAATGACAGGCAACAAATAGCAAAGAAGCTGGCCTATCGGTCATTGTGGTTTCGGGCTACGCAGCATGGGAGGAGGAATTGTGGGAAACCTTTATCGAGCCCTGCCGGCATGGGCGGACCAAGAAAAGATGCCGCCAGAGAAATTTATGCTTGTCGAGTCATTTTAATTCCAATGCCGGATTTTTGATGCCGTGTTAGGATTGATTCCTTCTAGGAAGGTCCTGTTTTATCGATACTGAATCATTTTACGAATTGAAAACGGGGCAGTCGAAGCCGCCACGGTTGGCTTAGTTAAGAAAGAATCATCAATGCCAAAAAGATTGAAAAGGATTCTATTGTATGCAGGTTATCTGCTCATCGTGACCTTACCCCTTTTGGAAATTGGGGTCAGGATCTGGGGGTATTCGGAGCATCATATTCATGATCCGATCTATACGTCATTTGAATCGAGCGAGGACATTCCCTACATCCATAAGCCCAATCTTCTGCAAGCCCGAGCCCGAGGGCTTGCTGTCATCAACACGGATAGCCTGGGATTGCGTTCAAAAGCCGCCGGGGCGGTCTATGGCCTCAAACAACCACAGGAATATCGCATTGCCATTGCCGGGGATTCCGTCACGTTTGGTGAGGGCATCCCCAATACTGATGGAACATTCCCAGAAGTTCTGGAACATATTATTAATCAGCAACAAAATATCCAGACCGTGAAAGTGTTTAATTTCGGGGTGTCGGCCTATAGCGTGAGAGAGATGGCCGCCCTGCTTCAACACCGGATGCTGGCCATTCAGCCGAATCTGGTTATCATGGCAATCATTCCACCAGATTTGGATCTCAAGCGGACCCCCATTATTGATGCAGCTGGGTATCTGGTTGGACAGAATGTCGCTATGCTTCTGGATTCTCGGGTCGGAGAGGTTTTGAGAGGAATTCGCCTTTTGTATGTCCTAAGGGATATCGGCTCACGCTGGATTTCCCCACCTCAATACATTGACCCACTGCTTTCACATGGGAAGATTCCCGACTCTTATCGGTACATTCAGCAATTCAAGGAGACAGCGGATCAATACGGACTTCCCTACCTGATCGTGCTCCTTCCCAGAATGGAGGAAAATGCCTGGGGTATTCTTTCTGACAGACTGACACAAGACACGATCAAGCATCTTGATTTGTCATACTTACGTAAAGAATTTACTATGAACAAGTATATGGCAAGCCGGTTTGACCGGCATCCTTCCCCTGCGGTTCATCGTCGAATCGGGGAAGAATTAGCGCTGTATGTGGAACACCAACCAGAGTTCCCCCAGTGAGTCCCTTGTCGTCCCAACCAGGCCGTCACCTTGTGGATGGGACAGTCCGAGTCTTTCTCGCCGGGCTCCTGTTTCCGCTTACTGGACTCATTACCGCAGGGTTCCTTACCCGACGACTTGGAACGGATGGCTATGGCTTATTGGTGCTCTCCGCAACGTTGTTTGGATGGGTGGAGCTCGGGATTAACTCATTTTTTGCGCGTCCAGCGATTAAGTTTATTGGGGAAGCGAAAAACTGGCTGCCAGTTGGTAGCACCCTCATCCGGTTGCAATTCGTTGCAGGGGTTGTCGGAGGCGTGTTACTAGGACTGCTGGCGTTTCCTCTTGCCTGGCTGCTCGACGAACCGCTGCTCGCTCCGTATCTCGCCCTCTTTGCCCTCCATATTCCAATCAGTAGCCTGACTCAAGCGCACCAGAGTATTCTCGTGGGAATTGGTAATTTTCGGCAAAAAGCCGTGACCAATGCTTGCCGTTGGATTGCCAGGTTGCTGTTGATTCTGGTCCTGGTTGAAATGGGCCTGTCTGTTCCTGGCGCTATAATTGGAAGTCTTGGGGCGTCCCTTGTCGAACTTGCTGTCAGCCGTCGATATGTCAGGCCTCCCCTCTTTGGCAAGGTTGCCATTCTCACTCGCCCATTTTATGACTTCGGTATTCTCCTGTGTGTTTCATCCATATTGTTCCTTATTTTTTCTAGCATGGGCTTGGTTATGCTGAAAATTCTTGGCGGAACACTGGAGGCCGCAGGAATTTATGGTGCGGCTCAGAATTTGTCGATCATTCCTGGTCTGTTCGGGATGTCGTTTTCTCCATTATTGCTCTCGACAGTGAGCCGTCTGCTTTTTGAGGGGAGAATTGATCAGGCAAAAAGTATGGGATTTGGTGCAATGAGAATGGTTGTGGGTTTATTCCCCTTTGGAGCTCTCGTTGCGGGTGCTGCTCCTGAGATTGTCACATTGGTGTTTGGCCAGTCTTTCGAGCTTGCTGGTCCAATCCTGGGGGTGTTGATTATGGGGGCCATCGCATTTGTGATGGTCTCAGTAGCCGTGGTCATTGCGACGGCTTCAGGTGCTCCTCTATTCACCTTATATTTAAGCATTCCGCTGGTTGTGCTGGTGTTGATCGGAAACTTGGTGATGATTCCCAGATTCGGTGCTTTTGGCGCGGCCATGGTGACAGCTCTGTGTCAGGGAATTGGTGCATTAGCTTCCCTGTTTGCGATCCACCGCCTCTGGGGGATATTCCCACCAATTGGAACGTTTTTACGTAGCGCTATCATTAGCGTATTGGCCTATATGTTGGCCGTGATATGGCCAACCTCTGGCCTTTTGCTCATGATGAAAATTGGGTGTATCGGAGTGGTGATTATTCTGGCATATTTCGTCTCGCGGGAATTCAGTCACGACGAAATTGCACTGGCTCGTTCGTTTATAGGATCAAAAGCCGAAACTATAGAACAACAGAAGGAAATGTGAGTTCGAATTTCAAGGGTAATTGAGGGATAGTGGACAAAATCCTTTGTAGGAGAATTAAGTGAGTTCAGTCGCAGAGCACGACACGTGTTGCTTTTCGAACTCCAGCCGTATTGTTGGTTTTAGCTGGAATAGCCTCAGTAGGAGGCAAAGAGATGGCCTACAAATAAGGGAATTGAAATATTAAGAGAGAAGACCTGTCGTGCGGCCTTGGTCGCTTTGTGTTTATCCCTCGATTTTACGGACACACTAGAAAAAGGTGAAAATGGCTTGGCCATAAGCAGTCAGCGATATTTCGTGTGGTCGACGCGCTGGTGCCGGAAGGCCAGCCGCATGCCGGTGATTTCGAGAAAATGAACCCACAGGGTCAGTCCCAGGGCGACGGGATAGTCCGTCAGCCGCAGCCCGTATTGATGGCCCACCCGGAGACACGTCCCCACGCTCTCCACCACCCGCCCTATGTAAAACAACGGAATGGACGCCGGCCCGAGCCGGAGCAGCCAGCTGAATCGCAACCCGGGATCAATCTGCCGGATTCGGATCGTGGCCCAGCCGATATGGCACCGAATATCCCGCTCCATGGTCCAGCCCTCGAAGTCGTGGATCACGGTCATGGTGGGCTGAAAGAGAAAACGGCCGCCGTCCCGCCTCATGGCCGCCGATTGGAGCTGCGCGGCGTAGGGGCCTTCTCCCTCCGGCAGGGGAAACCGTGCGTACACCTCCCGGCGAAACCCGGAGTTGTTATTGGAAATGAAGCGGGTCGGGCCTTCTTTGCCGGGATCGAGAAAGCCGCGGGAGAGGACCGAAAGACAGCGCTCGCTGGTGGTTTTGCCCTCATACCTGGTGCGGCCGCTCACCGCCACGTAGTCGGGATGGGCCCGGAACGTGGTGATCAGGGCCTGCAGCCAGCCGGCCACGGGAATGCAGTCAACATCCAAGAGCGCGATGATGTCCCCCTGCGCCGCCTGTGCGCCCGCATTCTTTTGTTCGTAGGTCGCATTATGAGGCACGCCGATCACCCGTAACCCCGGTAACAGGGCGAGCACCTCCGCCGGCAGGCTTCGGGCCCGCTCTTGTGTCTCGACGAGCAGAAATTCCACGGGGGCATCCACCTCCTGGGCGGCGAGGGCGTGCAGACAACTGCGCAGATCCGCCAGTTCGGCGTGGCGCTCGGTGTCATGGTCCGCCACAATCAGCACGCTTACCACCGGCCTGGCAGTGGGGCCGGGCTCCGGCTGCTCCTTCTCACGCATGGGGCTTCCTCCAGTTACTTTGTTGGGGCGCGCGCCTGTTTATACAGGCGGCGCCGGTCTTGACTCTACCCGCCACTCACTCCACGGGAATGGAATTATTCCTGACGGGAGGCCGTTTGGCAATGTGTCACGAAGACTTCGTGGTCGGACGGGATCAGCAACAGGACCATGTGGGTCAGGATCTCGCACATCGGCGGTTGGTCCCCCGGGCACTCGACGATGGTCCGCATGGCCTCGTCTCAAGCCTGTACAGGGCATGTTCCCGGCAGTGCCGTCATACCCAAGCGAAGCAGACAAGACCGTTCTTCAGGGGTCCCGTGCAGGATCCTCTCCTCAGCTTGCTGAGAAATGTGTATTTTCTTTACAGCTTTGACCCATGCCGTACCGGGAGTCGCCATATCGATTTCCCTCCCGTCCACTCCAGTCGTCGTAGTAGTGTGTCATCCAAGGTAGACAAGGAGTACCCAGTGCAAGGAGTGCGTAGACGGCTCTATCGAGAAGGGGACGAGCTCAAAAACCTCGCGCCTTTGTTTAAGGGGCGGTATATGGTAGAGGGTGGTCACGGGTTAACTGCTCCATAAGGGGGGAGGCGATAGGGGCTTCCCAAAAGATGGCTGCAATCATACTTGCACCCTAGGATAGAACGGGTTATACAGATATCATTGTATCATTTGCATCTGCGGGTATTTCCCTGAAAGGGAGCAGAGCCTGTATTGTCCGGGAATTCGCCGTCTCAAAAATCATTGGTTGTTGGTAACCCATGGAGCCATTCGACCATTTAGGCTTTTCTTTCTCAAGAGACCAATGGAATTCCCAGTATTTTAAAGTGATCTTGGCTTCCCGTGTGGGCAAAAAATCTAGGACATGCTTAGAAGATCTTAAATAAACACCTTGCTTAAAAGTTTGTATAGGTTTTGGCAGCCATGCTTGTTGCGCTATTTGTTTTATTTCTCAAGATACAAGCGCAAAAAAATGGGGATGATGGCAATGCGTTATTTTATATTTAGCCAGGCGAATATTGACGAAACTCCTTCCCAGTCCATGGATATGAGTGGTGTCCTTGGCAAATTCATCCTGCCTATAATCGATCCGATGATATTGCCTCATGACACCCAACCGCGTTGCCCAGCCAGTCCTTGAGTATTGGACCATAATCTCGCCTCCCCTTCCTAATGGGAATGATTGCTTGCAGCGTGGATTAAATCATGTATTATTATCCAGATAGTCCTCGCCAATCCCCTAAAAAGGCCAAAGACTATGGTTTTTCCATTAGACATTTGGCTTCATTTAGGAGGAGATAAAAAAGGCAAAAAAGACTGATAACTACTTGGGAGATTAATCGTCTTCCCCCGCCGGTAGTTGTTCAGAAACGGTCTTCCCCTAATAGGGGATGATGGCCATGAAAATAGTCCCAACTATCACCTTCACTGTCGTCAGAAAACAGCATGTATCATAGGAAGAGTCAACTGAGGACAGTAGACCGCGCTTAGAGTTCTCAATCTTGGCTTCTTGATACCTGCGCGTAAGCTGGACGGCTACTATCGGATACAGCCTGAAACTGGTCCGTTTTTCAAAATTTTTGTACAGCCAGTAATTCTGGCTACCGATATAGATTCATTACGGACCAATTCTTGCTTGTATGGACCAGGAAGTTCTTAAGAGAACCTAAAAGCGGATTTTTGTACAAGCATTCAATATCTTGATGGATTTAAGTAATTTGTACCATGCACCATGCATTTAGTGCTCGTGAGCTTTTTTAGAGTCTATTTTTGAATAGCCATTTTTCTGATTTTGAGGAGTAGCCTGGGTTGTGAAACCGGTTCAGCAGATTCGTGCCGTTTTGCTCGATATTGATGGGACACTGTATCACCAAAAGGCCCTTCGTGGCCTGATGGCCTTTGAGCTGGCTACTGCTCCATTTTCGTTAGGTTCTATTCCAGAGGCTCTGGGTGTCTGGAGGATTTTGAAATGTTTTCGAGAAGGGCGTGAAGCGTTGCGGGCTATGAAAGATCCCAGTATCCCCTTGGCGAGCTTACAATATTCCCTTGTTGCCGAACGATTCTGTGTGACCTCTAGAGAGGTGGAATTAATTGTAAGGGAATGGATGTATCGTCGTCCTTTGAAATACCTCAAGATCTGCCGGCGCCGTGGAATGGTAGAATTTTTTCAGTTGGCGGACGAAATGGGTCTTCGTACGGGAGTCTTTTCTGATTATCCTGTAAGAGAAAAATTGCAGGAGCTAGGGATTCCTGTTCCGTTAACAGTGGAATTATGCGGAACGGATCCGGAGGTTAATGCGTTTAAACCAAACCCCAAGGGGTTTCTTTATGCCTGTCATCTCTGGAATCTTGATCCAGGGGAAGTGTTGTATGTGGGTGATCGACATGACGTCGATGCCTGTGGTGCCAAAGCTGCCGGAATGCCATACGTCATATTTTCTCGCAGAGCGTCTCGCGGGTTTAACGCGAGTGCAACAACCGAACTTCGTTCGATTACTAATTTTAGAGGTCTTTGCGATGTTATCCACTCAGCCATCTAAATTTTTTCGGATACTATGGCCTTATGTTCAGATTGCCCGGATCGATCACTGGTTTAAGAATGTCTTTATGATTCTGGGCATCGTGCTGGCCTTGTTTTATGAGCTGGAACTCTTCGCCTGGGAAAGTGTTTTTCCTTTGCTCCTGGCTATCGCAGCTACCTGTTTGATTGCCTCAAGCAATTATGTGGTGAACGAAGTTCTTGATGCGCCCTATGACCGTCTTCATCCGGTAAAAAAGGACCGGCCTGTTCCTTCCGGGAAGGTCAAAACCAGTTGGGCCTGGATAGAATGGTTCTTATTGGGGGTTTCAGGGATGGTTCTTGCTTTTTCCCTAAATGGGTATTTTGGGACGACAGCCCTGGTATTTTTGGTGAGCGGCCTCATTTACAATATTCCCCCCATACGGACCAAAGATCTCCCTTTTTTAGATGTGCTTACTGAATCACTGAATAATCCGATTCGGTTGTTACTCGGGTGGTTTGCGCTTGTAACCCATAGCATCCCTCCCCTTTCGCTTGTGTTGGCGTACTGGATGGTTGGCGCATTTTTCATGGCAACCAAGCGATTTGCCGAATATCGGCGTATTGATGATCCGATACGTGCAAAGGCGTATCGGAAGTCATTCGGATATTACACAGAAAACCGTCTATTGCTCAGTATGTTTTTCTATGCGATGGCTTGTTCCTTTGTATCCGGAATATTTCTTGTCCGATATCATATGGAGTTGATACTTTTTGTTCCTATTGGGGCGGGATTTTTGACGTATTATCTTAAGATTGGCATGCTTAAGGATAGCCCTGTTCAAAATCCAGAAAAATTATACAAGGAAGGCGGATTTGTCGTGTATGTAGGATTGAGCACATTGCTCTTTCTCCTCCTTATGTTTTCTGAAATCCCGTTTTTGTATGAGTTGTTTAATGTTAACCCGGCCATCATTCCACCTCTTTGGACTGTTGGTGAATAGTAAGTGCCGTCACCTGACTGGCCAAATGAATACAGAACACCCGAGGCTGAGGAATGTGGGTCTATTTTCGTTAGGCGATGGTGTAAGGCAACCACCAAAGTCCCCTTCGGGCTTACCTAGCCATTCTGAGGAAATATCGAAATTGTATGGCCCGCGTGACCATATCATGAGCTGAGGAAATTTAAAGCCGTTTGAGCGTGCAATGCCTTCCGGAGAAAATATACTGGCATGCACGGGATGATCCCTTCACAATCCTGGAATTCTTCCGACCGCGAGGACGACTCTGCCAAAATGCCAGTTGAAATTGTGTAGGATCTTTTATGAAAGGGATCCAAATTCGAGGAAGTTCCCGGCCTCGAACATGTATGCCTTTTGTGACACAGCGCCTTCCCAGGGTTCGGAGGCATCCGGAGTCCTGATTGTGAATATGTGTGAGGCGGAAATGAAAGTGGTGAGATAGTAAAGTGGAATAGTAGGTACATGAATTAGAAAAAAAATAGGTTGAAGTTTGCCTAGTGAAACGGCTTATTTCTCAAGGGAACTTTCTGTGAAGGGGTATCTCCAATGGATGAGATGAATCGACAAGGCATCCCCAGAGCCATGATCGGCTGCTTTGTTCTTCAGATTGGGTTGCTGATTTGGGCCGGTTGGGTCAATCAGGATTGGATCAGTACTGATGGGATTTCCTATATTCGAATTGCGCAATATTATGCGTCGGGACAGTTCGATTTAGCGGTTTCCGGTTATTGGGGGCCCATGTTGAGCTGGATCATTATTCCGTTGCTTGGCTTGATGGAAGAACCGTTATCCGCTGCGCAGATGGCCATGGGAATATCCGCGATTGTGTATCTCATGGGCTGTATGGCGATCTTCCGGGTTTTGGGGATCGGGTCGTCCGCGATCCTTGTGGCTCTCGGGATCGTTGCGCTTATGAGTGTCCACTGGGCGGTTCAAGGTATCACTCCGGATCTCCTAATGAGTGGAATACTTTGTATGGCCATTAGCCGAACTCTGCAGCCGGATTGGTGCGACAAGGCATCCGTTCAATTTTCTGCCGGGCTATTATTCGGGGCTGCCTATTTAGCGAAAGCGCCTGGGTTGCCATTTGCATTTATTCTGATTATGGCGGCAGGGTTGTTATGGACTGTTTCTCAAGAGACTAGTCTGACTCGTGCTCTACGTAGCGTCGCGATCACCATCATCGGATTAATGCTTATCGCCGGGCCTTGGATTCTCATATTGTCCCTCAAATATGGAAAGCCTGTGTTTTCGACAAGTGCAGGAATTAGTCATGCCGTAATGGGGCCGCCTGGTGTTGGGCGGGGACATCCCACTTTTTCTGACTTTGTTATTCCTGAACAGGGTCGAGTTTCATCCTGGGAGGATCCAATCTCAAAAAAGTATTCCCACTGGTCCCCGCTTGAGAGCACAGAGAATCTCCGTCACCAATTGAAAATTGTTCATAAAAATGTGATGAAAACTATACATCTGCTGAAGGACTTTGACTGGCTTGGCATCGGTCTGGTCTCGGTCGTATTTGGCTTCTTGTTTCATGCTCCATGGAGACAGAATATCCGGTCAGATCGCTGGCGTTGGGCGGCGATATTCATCGGGGGTCTTGTGGTGATATTTTTGCCGGGTTATGCAGGAGAAAAACGATATTATTACTCCGTTTACCCGTTTCTTCTTGGCGGGAGTTTGGGCTATGTGGGGCATCTGGCCAAGAGTCGGACCAGCCAGGCAAAAATTCTTCATATCATGGCACTGGCCATCATATCATTATCTTTTCTCTTTCCCCTCGCCAACAGTTCATTTTTCCCTCAAAGGCCCAGTTACCAGGCGGCCAAAGTTCTACAAGAAAAATTGAGTACCCTCAATATTAGTGGTCCAATTGCCTCGACAAGCCGATTTGAAAATATTGATGCCTATACCGCCTTCCTGATGCAAGTGCCCTGGCATGGAAGGTCGGAAAGGTCTCAAACTATCGAAGAGGTAGAATCGTCTCTTGCCAAAATCATTATCGTTGACCGAGGGACTTTAGCGGATGAAAATCTTCGGAACGATGCAAGTTTCATCGGCCTGGATGAAAAAATGTTCGATTCTCTGGGGAAGGATTTCGATACTAGAGTAAACGTGTACATCAACACAAAAATATAAATTTGTCGATTGACTAGTTGATCTTCTTTGGCCCGTTTGGCAATTTTACCCGATTCAGGATATTGAGCAACTTGGGGAGGTATGATCGGGCCTTTCAATAAGAGCGCGAGTTCCTCTCTATTCTTTGAGGGGTTTTATCTCCGACCTTCCGTATAGGCCCCTCCTCATGTGTTTGAAATCGCTGTAGATGTCTCGTAGAGGTGGCAGGTGTGTTGAGGCATCACTAGAAGGGCTGATATCTTTGATATGTCCATTCACAGTCCTTTAAAAAATAGAGTTCTCCTCAAAACCGATCCACAAGCTAAAGGTCCCACGACTTGACCCATCTGAAAAAGAAACGGAAAGTTGCCGGAACATTGATGAGAACCTCATTGGTTCTGTGACTCTTGCCTGGATGGCGGGTACATAATGACGGACAGGGCGTTGTGATCGCTAAGGATGCCTTTTAATGGTAGGGATTTGGGGCGGTCGGTGCGGATTCCTCTGACGGCAATCAAATCCGGCCCGCTTTGTTGCACCAGGGTTAGCCCATTGGCATTTAGAAATTCTTCCAAAATCTCTGCGTCGCGTTCCCCTTTGTCCGGGCGAAGATTCGCGTCCATTCCGACGAGCAGGGGTGCATCAGGAGAAACCAAACGCCTAATGCCCGCACTAATCTGTCTAAACTGAAGGGCTCTGGCCTCAATGCTGGCCTCTCCGCGACCCGCGTCCATATGACTATTCAGCACCCAAAATTTTTTGAATTTGACAAGCTGAAAGCCCTTCGAAAAGAAATCATCGGCTTTGTTCAGGTCAGTATTCCAGCCTGCAAAGTCCTCATAGGGTTCTGAATAGATAGACTCAGGCTGTTCACGGGCGAGCATCAGGAGTCCGGGACTCAAACATATGTTGCACATGGCTCGCAAGGGCCACCAGTCACCACCACCGCCTTCAGTGAACAATGGGTGATTTGCCCAAGCATGTTTGGTGTAGTGGGCGAGTTGCGCCGGACGGACAAATGCTTCTTGAAAGAGCACAAGATCGAACATGGAGGCTAGATCCCCAATGCATGCGACCTCCCCTTCAGTGTGGGCCTCGCTCGAGAAGAACGAATCGGAAAGAAGGCGGTCATGAATATTAAATACCAAGACCGGGAGCCCACGGTTCACAGTTGAATCAGGAAGATCCGCTTTCGCTATGCCTGTTTGCTTTTGCCAATCGAGGCGACACGGGTCGGTCAATGTGGGTTTCGTTTCAAACTTTCCCAGGCATGCGGTCAGAATGGTGAAGGCCATCAGAGGCCACACAAACCAGCTATCCTCCCACCAACTTGATTTCAACATAGGCACCGGTAATCTTTCACGCATTCATTGAAATTCGAAGGGCAACCTTGCATTCCCTTGTTTTTGTGATTTGCCTCTCCCATTTTAGGATCAGTGCTATCCATTAACATAATCTAGTAGCCGTGTGAGGTCGGGGACCCATACTTTTGGATTTCAATGGGGAAGAAATTTCTGCATTCTTAAAAAATGCATTTTTCCCTGAGATGAAAACGAAAAACAATTGAAGGATCAGGGTGGACGTTCAATTTCTACATGTGGACCCTCATGAATCGTAAATTCAGGTGCATGTTAAATCGTCTTATTCCCCCTCCCTTTCCCGCAGCATCACACTCTCCAAATTAACGATCTGACTCCCGGTCATCTGACAATTTCTCTGTAACCTCAATTCACATGGCATCTGTCGTATTTTGATTTCATGGCATAGAGTGGGCAGGGTACTTTTAGATTTTTGATTTGAGGAATTGGATCAGGCCCTACTTGGATAGGAGTCAAATAAAACCATTTCTGGCCGCAAAGATATTTTACCTGACATTTCCGCTAGCTTAGAAAGGGTATCGTTTTCATTCCCGTCTTCTCTTTCGTGGATTCTAGGTCCCCATCCTCGTGTCCCATATAGGGGATGATGTTCTCAAACCCTTTCTGGTGAATGGCAAAATATAGCGAACAGAATAGGGATGCTTTCCCTGCCAGGCTTACGGTTGCTCTGGAGATCGGAGAGTCAAGGAGGGAAAGAAGCTGATTGTATCAGCCATCTTGTGGTTTCTATCTCGAACTGTATGTCCAGGTCCATTTCGCTATGGCGTAATGATGACGTCGACAAAGGCAGGTAGACTATCGGCGCCCTGAATGTCCGTAACTTTGAGCGTGAAACGGAAGAGCCGTTCTTCTACTACAAATGGGGCCAAAAATTTGGCTTGAGCCGAATACGGGTCCAGCAATGGGACTTTACTTCCGCGTACTTGTTCCCAGTGGTACTGAAGAGAACCGCCGTCGGGATCATAACTCGTTAAGCCATTCAGGGTGACTCGTGTTCCCGAAAGGACCGTTTGCGTTTGGCCGGGATCCGAAACCGGTGGATGATTGGGTTCATCGTTGACCTCAACCATGATGTCGAGGGTGGCCTCTTGATTGCGGTTTTTGACGGTGAGTACGGTTTCCCCATTCCCCACCAGTCGGAGCACTCCATTTGGGTTGACGGAAATAATTTTGTCATTGGCGGACTGGTAGGTGGTTCCTGTGGTTTGAGCCCGAAGGGAGCGGGCAATTCCGTCTGAGAATCGCCCAATCACTGGCAATTCAAAGGTTTTTCCGAGAAAGTCCACTTGGTCATAGACACGAGTCCCACTGGCTCGTCCTAATCGGAGAGGTTTGTCCGTTTGAAAGTCTATTTCCAAGAGTTCGGCGTTTGGCTCGATCTGAATCATAATTTCATCGAAGATGGCCAAGGATTCATGCTGGGATTGTCTTCCACCTTGTTCGGCTACAGCCAGAAGTCGATAGGTGCCCATCCTTTCTTTGGGTATTAGGATCTTTCCGCCAAAGGGAGGGCTACTTTTTGCCGTGGCGACAAGGGCTAATTTTTCCTCGACCAATTCCCGCAGCATATCGTCAAATTCCCCATACCAATAGTAGTTCACCGTGGTGACTCCTGGGAGACCCTCTAAATCCAGGGCAACCGGGATATGTTCTCCCGACTGGTGAACCGTGAATTCTTTCGGCTCAATTATGGAGAAGGCCCACGCTGTTTGATTTCCAAGCAAAAAGGTAAGAGCGGTTACAGAAACTATCGTCATGAGGGGGATACAAGTGCGAAACATGATCGTACCTCACAAGAAATAAGGAGCTGACAGTCTAATCATACATCACCCTTCCAAGTGGGTGCATCTCTCATGATAAAGACGATTTTTTGGATTGTGAGATGTGGGAGAGTGAGAAAGGGACGGCCTGGAGATCCAAATATATAAAAGGGATGGCGTATAAATGTGGTCGAACGCCTTCAAAGACCATCCAGGGGGGTATTGGCGGGTCTTACATCGCCATCTTTTCGGACTCAGCGTCCCGGCCAATTTCTTCAAGGTCTGTTTGATTCAGGACCCATGCCGGCACTGGACGAATATCCCAGATGACTCCGAAGAATTGCAGGCATCGCAGCACATAATATGTCACATCGATTTCCCACCATACAAATCCCTGACGGGTGGAACTGCAATATTTATGATGATTGTTGTGCCACCCTTCACCTAATGTGATGATGGCCAGGAGGAAGTTGTTCCGGCTATGGTCGGATGTAGCAAAACGCCGGGTGCCGAAAACATGAGAGAGCGAGTTGATGGTGAAAGTGCCATGCCACAGGACAACAGTCGAAATCACGAAGCCCCACACCAGCATTTGCCACCCACTTGTTCCTAGATTTGGGTAGGCACTACCGAGCCATTTCCCCAAAAGAAACAGGATCACTGCCAACCCAATCGGCACAAGTGTATCGAACCGATTTAGAAACCGTAATTCCGGGAATCGCGCAAAATCTTTGATACGGTTCATTTTCGTCGCAAGTTGGTCATGAGTTAAAAACCAGCCGACATGGCTCCACCACAGTCCGCGGAGGACGGGAGAGTGCACATCTTCAGGCTTGTCGGAATAGGCATGGTGGTGGCGATGATTGGCGGCCCACCATAAGGGACCTCGTTGGGCCGCGCTGGCCCCAAGGCAGGCAAATACGAACTGCATCCCTCGTGAGGTGCGAAACGTACGGTGGGAGAAATATCGGTGATAAATACCCGTAATAGCGAACATTCTTATGATATACAACGACACGGCAACCCCGACCGCTATAGGACTCCAACCCACCCAAAAGACTGCGAGGACCGCAATATGCAAAGCCAGAAACGGGACCGTGCGTGCCAGATCGATGTCGCGACCGTTTTTATGGGAAGCCAGTGCTGTTGCTTCTTGGCTGTCAAACAAGGACTTTAACAGCTTCCATGTGCCCGACATGATCCGCTGGATTTCTGGCATCCTTAACGCTCCTCTCTCATGTGTAGGGAATCCCGAGATATTTACAGATTACGACTCAGTGAACTTCATTGAAGCCATTGTGTAAAACAGGGATCCACAACTTTCTTAAGATAAAGGGAAATGTTCAAACTCTACAAAGTAAACCAGAAGGAGAGCTTCTGGCAAATACAATTTCACAGTGTGTATGGCCGTTAGTATTTGATGGGAGGCTGGATAGTCGATAAGAATCGGTTGAAAAAGGCTGCCCAAAGTACCCATCGTGGTGACACTGAAGAATTTGAAGATTGATCATAGGCACGCCAAAACTTTTTTCAAGACTCATTTCCTCCCATGAATTTTCTACTTATTGGGCGCGGAAAGTTATGGTGTTCCGGGTTTGGTCTGTTGTCATGGATGCGGACGGATAACTGGGCCTGGTTGATATATCGAACGCTCCGTTCAATGGGTCCAATCTTGGTAAGCTGCTCGAAACAGTGGAATAAATTCAAGAAATGACTATTCAGTTTCGAGGAATGTATGAATATTTATTTTGGAAGGTGCAGGGCAAGCTCACGAAAGATGCACCCGCTCTTGTGAACCCCCCTACTGAGTCCGATGTATGGGCATAGTATAACAAAAACACCTACAGATTTACTAATTTGTTTTCCAGGACATTAGCATGGGGCAACTATGGAAACTCTGAAGTATTTATAATCACCGCTTGAGTGTGACTGAGAACTTCTCCCGTGCCAGTAGGTCCTGGATTGTGGATGAGGCAAAAAAATGCACTCAAAATGGGTCTTTCATCGTATCTGTCTGGTATTTCGCTGGATCATAAGAGGACAATCCCTGTGCTTTCGTTGTAAGTAAATCCAGGAAGCCCATAGGATTGTTGGCCTCACCTGAAGCCTTCCCGCCAAATACGGTGCTCCACGGAACACTATTCAAGATGGGGCTTATGACATGTAGTCCTTCCTGCCCTCCACGATTTCAACCCCGATGGCTTCTGATAGTGGAATGGGCTTGTTTATCGAACATTCTTTTTCTAAACGTTAGGACCCCAAGGGAATCTCCTACATCAACAGAAATCAGCACGGTCATGTCTGATTTTATTGAGTTGTTCACAGGGTAGAATAGGATAAAGAGCAAGGCTATAAATGGTGCGGCTCATACCCCCATCAGGTATGACAGGTCTTGGCAAAGGCTAAAGGGTGACGATGGAGACCCAACGACCAACACATGGTAGAAGCAATATTTGACGAGTGATGATCATCAAAGCAATGAGGATTACCTGATAATTCCCCTCGCTATTTGATCCTATGTCTGGGGTGTTTCATGTGAACTCTGTTTTTCGATCAGCACGGCTGCTGCGCGTTTGGCAATTTTGGCTGCGTCAGGTTTTTGAGACACTTGGGCTGTCACGATTGCGCCTTCCAATAGGAGCGCGAGTTCTTCGGCTAACTGCTGGGGATTCCGCGCTCTCATCTTGATGCATAGCCCGAGGATAAACTCCGTCATCATCCGCTTGAAATCGCTGCAGACGTAACGGAGTGAGGTGTCGGGGGTGGAATGCTCACCAACGGCATTAATGAACATACATCCGTAAAAGCTCTGTTGCGAAAACCAGGTTTCCGCCACATCGAAAATAGCCAGCAAGCGAGTTCTGGGAGTGCACGCCTTGGTTTCCACTTGCCGCATGAATGAATTCCTAAACTGCCCGTCATAGTGTCGCAACGCCGCAAGTACCAATTCCTCTTTTGAGCGGAAATGCGCATACAAGGTTTTTTTGGTCACCCCCGACTGTTCCACTATGGTGTCGATTCCCGTGGCATGAATCCCGTTTTGCGCAAATAAGGCCACAGCTGTCTGGATGAGTTGCTCCCGTTTGGAGGGCGGGCTGCTTTTTCGCTTCACTCTACTAGACCTTTTCGTCTACCAATATATTTTCTAAATATTATGTGGATTACAAGATATTCCTGACAAACATCTATCATTTTTATCTATGTATACCAATGGTTTAAATTGAGTATGACAGGTTAAATCGACTGAAAAAAGAAGTGTAACGAAACAAGAACTCGTCTGACTAGGCACCATAAAGGATACAGATCTGTATACTTAATTTTACCAACCATTCTACCTTTGAAAGGGAGATCCATCATGAAAATGATGCAGACCGTATTAGGTTCTCTGTTCGCCATGTTCCTGGTCATCGTGGCCACACCCGCCTTCGCCGGGGATGTCACCAATAGCACTCCAGGAATCAGCGGGTATGATCCGGTCGCCTATTTCACCGAGGGCAAGCCGATGAGGGGCTCCGGTTACCACGTGGCCGAGTACAAGGGGGTAACCTATGCCTTTGCCACTAAAGATCATAAAGAAATGTTCGAGGCTAGCCCCGGGAAGTATTTGCCAGCCTACGGCGGATATTGTGCCTATGGTGTGGCGGTCGGGAAAAAATTCGTGTCCGACCCTGAAGCTTGGAAGATCGTTCAGGGCAAACTGTATTTGAACCTGGATCGGGATATCCAAAGCAAATGGGCAAAGGATATTCCGGGCTATTTAAAAAAGTCCGAGGCCAATTGGAAAGACATCAAAGATAAGGCGCCGTCAGATTTATAAAGGAACAAAGCCGAGGTCCGTCATGGTCTATGTGACGGACCTCAGCCGTTTTATAGATGCCAACTATGAAGGAGAAGTGCATGAAACAGTTTGTACCCATGGGAATCGTCCTCATCCTGGGGTTGGGGAGTTTGGCAGGGTGGGCGATGACGAATGAAGCGAAGTCTTTTGCCCCCAACGTTCACCCCAAAACCGGGGCCATCAGTGTTCCGGAAAATTACCGGGAATGGCCCACACTTGGTACGTGGGCTCACGCGAAGGTGGAAGGTGCCCCAGGTTTGCAGGAATACCACGTCGTGTATACCCAGCCGGACACAATTAAATATTACAACGAGAACAACCGGTTCCCCGACGGAGCCGTGTTGGTGAAGGAACTTCTAAACGCCGCCACCATGCCGATGACCACCGGGCCGGCAGTTGGTCATGCGACCACCGTCAAAGGCTGGTTTGTGTTGGTCAGGGATACGAACGGGCGGTTTAAAGAATCCAGTCTGTGGGGTGATGGCTGGGGATGGTCTCTCTTTAACTCAGATGATTCTCAACGCACGGTGTCAAAAGATTACAAAATAGAATGTCTTCCTTGTCATACCCCGGCCAGAGAGTTGGCGCCGCATAAGGCGGTGGATGCGGATAAATGGATTTATTCCTTAGGTTACCCTGTGCTTCAAAAGGAAATGAGAGAGAATCTTAAATAGGAATATGCATTTCAACGGCAATTTTCCATAAAGAGGTTTATTCGCCAGACTCTTTTTGGCGGAAAATGACCCTAAAATATGGTCACCCAAGTCGACACATTGCATCTTCCCGACGCATACTGTGGAGGGGCGGACCAATTCGCCGGGCTCAAAAATGGTCCGCTCCTTGACTTGAGCGTAAGCTCGACCAGCCCATTTTCAGGTGGTGGGTCATATGATCACCGGAGTCAGAAAATTATTGTGGTGAAGACTTTCATTTCTCCTACCTCGCCCACCCACCTACTCTATGCCTATTGGCCTGACCGTTTCCAGGTCTTCTCTATTCGTGGATAAAAATGGGGATAAATGGATAGTCAATAAAGGAATAAACCTTTTTGAGCCTCCACTTTCACGAGACGAATTTCTGGCGTCATTGACACCTCGCGGCTCCTTTGCTACTTATCGGCTTGTCTCCCAGGGCATCTATATTTCCCATTCCCTGTGAGTATGGCGTTCTACCTTTCTCCCGAAGAACTCCTTTTTCGAGATGTGCGACACAACAAGGAGACGAAACGCTTTGAAGTATTTAATCTATCTCGTTTTTTTATCGTTCTCCTGTTTTGGGTTGACCACACAGCCATTGGCCGCAGTCGGAGAGGTGAATTATATTTCTGACGTGGTAACTGTGCCGCTACGCAGTGGGCCCACTACTGCTCATCGCATCCTACACCGTGGTCTCCCCAGCGGGACGCAACTGACCATTCTTGCGGTAGACGAGGAAGCCGGTTTCACCCAGGTTCGTACCACCGATGGGATGGAGGGCTGGATAACGTCTCAGTACCTCGTCGGAGAACCCATCGCTCGTGTCAAGCTGGCCGCAACCGAGAAACGCCTTCAAAGCCTAAAAGCTGAAATCGATAAAGAACGCGAAGCGCGTGCGAGCATTCAGGCTGAGCACAAAGAAACCGACGCAAACAACCGGACACTGAATTCGCAGGTGCAATCCCTGTCCAAAGAACTGACAGAATTGAAACGTATATCGGCCGATTCAATCAATGAGCATGCCCGGAACATCGAGCTGACGCAGCAGAATACCCGCTTAGCAGGCCAAGTTGAAGAGTTATCGTCAAAAGCCAGGCAGCTGGAAGAAAACTTACAACTCAAATGGCTCCTCTATGGAGGCGGTTTGGTACTCATCGGTCTGTTAATCGGAGTAATACTCAAGTCACGGCCCCGACAGACGACGAGTTATACCCGCTATACCTAGGTGATAACCTTAAAAATACCGTGACGCAAATTTCCCCTTCCTTGGGCACCCATCTCGCACACATTCGATCAAGGCCAGTCGGGTGGATTGGCGTCGCCATTTTATTTCAATGCCTCAAGTGTCGCGCGGAGTTCCTGGATCTCCCTCTTAAATAACTCGAGGTGTTCATCTCGTTGGGGTTGCGTATCTTTGAACTTCCATAGTCGTTTAAAGATGGCCCACAACTCCTTGTTATGGGTCACCGCGAGAGCGTAGGTTGGCGTCTCCCGTTTGGCCTCGTCCACACAACACAATGAATTGTCGAAGGCATGAAATTGATTGTGCAGGTCGTCCATTGATTGATCGTTCCCTGTTCCGCCTTTTGCCGCTTCGGCACTCGCTTCCATCATGGTGGTGAGATTCAGCACGGTTTCGACGCTGGTGCTCCCCTTCGCTTTCGCCGCATAGTCATCCGCACGCGGATAGAATACATAACTGCATCCGCTGAATCCGGTGAATAAGGCCGCTGTCAGTACCATGGCTGCGATCTTTTGCATAAATCCCTCCGTCGTTTATGATTGGTACAGTAACGTTTGGTTTTCTATGTCCTGTAAGGGTCGGTTTTGGTCATTCATATTAATCTGAATGTTAGCGTATCTTGGAACACAGGGCCATACAACCTCTTTTCTTAATATGGCATGGACGTTTTTCTGCCCGGTATACTGAACCAGTAAGAGCATCGAATTATGGCAAACCTCTCCAAGCGATTACAGACAAATATCGAGGGAAACTTTTTTGTGGACTCCACCTGTATCGATTGTGATACCTGTCGGCAATTAGCTCCACTCACGTTTATTGAAGACGGTGATTATTCAACCGTCTTCCGTCAACCGGAAACGGCAAAGGAGGAATTTGCTGCGTACCAAGCCCTGATCGCCTGTCCGGTGGGATCAATCGGCACGGAGAAGAAGGATCGCAAGGTATTCTTGGAGGCTCAAGCTTCATTTCCACTACATATAGAAGGCGGAGTGGACTACGTGGGATTCAACTCGGAAAAATCGTTTGGAGCCAATAGCTATTTCATCCACCATTCCCAAGGAAACTGGTTAGTCGATTCTCCCCGTTTCCTCAAACATCTGGTTCAGGCATTTGAAGAGAAAGGCGGGATTCGGTACATCTTCCTCAGTCACGAGGATGATGTGGCGGAGGCGGCTCGTTATGCAAAGCATTTTGATGCCATCCGGATCATTCATCGTGCGGACGCTTCTGCCATGCCCGGCGCAGAGCACGTTATTGATGGTGAGAATTCCGTACACGTTGCTCCGGAGTTTGTCTGCATTCCTGTTCCCGGCCATACCCCAGGAAGCATGGCTTTGCTATATAAGAATCGTTTTTTGTTCTCAGGCGATCATCTGTGGTGGAATCCAAAACTCCAACAACTCGGGACTCCGGAACGGCTGGTATGGGATGACGCGTATTTGGAACGATCGGTCGAGAAATTGCTCCCCCTTTCCTTTGAGTGGGTCCTGCCCGGGCATGGCGAACGTATCCACCTTCCTCATCGCGACATGAAAAAAGCCCTGGATGAACTCCTTCAACGACGGTGGAATTTTCAGTCCCTGCCGCTTTGACCCGACCTCCCTCGTGAGCTAGAGGGGACGTATCCCACAAAAATCGAGGGTCTCATTCCATCTTTCCGTGACATGAGTCGCAGCGTGGTTGAGATTGGTCGAAGGTCGCAATGGGTTGTTGGAGTGGGCCAGGGGCTGGAGTTGATCCTGAGGTCTCCCCTCGCAAAAGTTTCACGAATCGGGAGGTGGGGTATCGAAGGACGATTGAGGGAATGAGAAGGAGTAATGCTACCATCGCAAGTCCCAAAACGACGGTGAGCCAAGTTCCTGAGCCCACATAGCTCCCGGCGTAAGTGAGAGCAAGGGTCGGAGGGATCATTCCCAGGAACGTCACGAGAGCAAAGACACGAATCGACATGTTAGTCAGCCCGGCACCGTAGCTGATCAGATCGAACGAAAAGATCGGGATCAGACGGGATAGAAAAACAAAAATTGCCAGATGACGGTCCGAGCATTTCTCACAAAAGGCGATATTGATATGGAGCAGTCGGGTCAGCACTTCCCGGCCCACGGCTCGCCCAATGTAAAAACTCGTGATTGCACCGACTTCAGCTCCGATGACGGCATACATGGCACCAAGTAATGGCCCGAACACCGCACCCGCGGCAATGTCTAAGGGCAAGCTTGGAATCGGGCTGATGATCACGGCGAGAGCCATCAATCCCATGAACAGGAAAGGGGCCAAAGGACCAGCCTCTGAAAGCCATTGGGTGATCCGGTCGGGATTGAATACCTCACCGATGTTGATGGTCTGCATGACCACGTAGATCGCCACCGACAAGGTCATCAACGCTGCCACTTTGACCCAGAATGAAACGGTCAGACGCTTGGGAGAAAAACGGGAATATGGGGATGGGTCGAGCAATGTCTGGATGTCTTCTTTAGTACACGTTTTATCAACAGGCCAATTCGGGATGCTTTTCATTCAGGATTGAATCACGAATATTCCCATGTTGTTAGACAAAGTTCCATCAAAAAATGAACTTTTATCCAAACAGAAGAGATTCCCCGATAGGTCGGGCTTGTTAATGTGAAATCAACGGAATCTTTTCAGGGTCGCCAAATGAGGCGTTCCAGTTATCGATTTAAAGGAAAATTCCTGAGGAAAATGAATCCTCAGAGAAGGAGAGATGGATGAGCACAACAAAACTTTCGTCAGGCAGCCGACTGCCTGCATTCACCCTCCCGCTGGTGGGTGGCGGGGAGGTCACATTGGGTCAGCCGGAAAAGAAGGGGAACTGGCAAGTCGTGTTTATCTATCGAGGTCTGCATTGCCCGATATGCAAAAAATACCTGACGAAGCTTGAATCCTTGAAAGATAAGTTTCCGGCCACGAAGACGGAAATCGTGGCAGTCTCAGGAGATTCCGAAAGCAAAGCCAGGGAGATGGCGGAAACGGCAGGTGTGACGTTCCCGGTGGCCTACGGGCTCTCCATTGAACAGATGAAGGAACTCGGGCTGTATATCTCTCATCCACGCTCTCCGAAGGAAACGGACCAACCGTTCCCCGAACCTGGAATGTTTGCGGTGAATCCGGAAGGCAAAGTCCAGTTGATCGATATTTCCAACACCCCGTTCAACCGATCCGATCCCGATGAATTAGTCGATACGCTGAGGTGGATTCAGGAGAATGACTATCCGATCCGCGGAACGTATGAATAATTTTCCGCTGGGTGGATACAGAAATTTTTTCACAACAGCTTTCTCGAATTTTGTGAGCAGGCTTCTTCCCAAGTTAATGCGCCTCTTCTCTCAGTGATCTCAGCACGGTGTGTTCGAGCATTGTGAGTCGAATGTCCAAATGACGGAAAAAATCAGTAAGTTCTGCGAGGGGGTTAAACGATTTTCCGCGCCTTTAAAGAACCCGCCACCGGGACCCGTTGAGTTGTCATGGCGGTATTCCAGCCGGAAGATGGAATTAGTCCACTCGTATGGAAGCCTGTATTCCGCAGTGGCGGTAACCGCCCAGACGAATTGCTCAGAGCCGGTAATGAGACCATTCGGGTCGGAATACAATTCCGGTCGGAGTGCGAGAAACCAGGATTTTTTAAGGTGCCAGCGCATATGAAGGGCCGCTCCCATATACATTAATCTGGGGTTGCCGGGCACCGTGGCATTCTTCTGAGTTCCTACCTGATACTGGCCGGCAATCGTGACCTCTTTGCTCTTCCATTCAACGATGGTGTCGGAAAAGAATCGCCAGAATTCCAGTGAGGTGTTCGACTGATCAGGTCCGTAATAGACGGTTTCCTTTATCGTCCAGGGCTCACCCGGTTTGTAGATGGTCTGTGCCCCATAACTCGGCAGACTATTGGCGTCTTGAAGATGGAAATATTCATTGATGATAAAGACGGCACCGGTCCAACGGTCGTTGACCGGATAGACCGCATTCGCTCCGAACATGAGGTACGGTGAGTAGTCGGCCACCCAGGACCGCGTATAGTTGAAATTATCCTTGGCGTAGAGGGATTCATACCCAATGAAGCTGTTAAAGAGTCCGGCCTGAATCGTCAAGCCGTTGCCGACCGGAGCCAGGTAGGAGAGATTCGCGCGACCGAAGTGACGCCAGACATCGGATCCAGGAACATGAGGGAGATTGGTACCGAAACCGAATTCTTTGGAATCCTGTCCGCCCTGCCCCAATAGCTCTGCACCCCATCGGGACTGTTCGGTCGCACTCTTCATAATATAGGCACCGCCCATGTTGAGTTCGAGTTCGTTGACTCTGGGTGTGGTGCCCCGATTGCGAAAGAGGTGATTGTCAGGGTAATTAAAGTCCTGTGAGTAGCCAAGATCCACAAATCCGCCGTAATGCCATTGAGGCGACTGGGGTTTCTGTGTCTGGGCCGATAGATCCTGTGAAGGTTCCTCGTTCTGGGCCAGTCTCACCGGTTCCCCTGCAAGGGCAGGAGTGGGCCTTATTGAGCAGACCACCAACGTGATTCTGAGCAGCCACCAGGCAATCGATATCATGGTCTAATCGTTCTCCGTCTTCCGCTGCTTCCGATCGGTCAAGCTTTTTGATGTTACACCCATCTCTCGGATGACCGGATTGAGAGGACCTCGCATCTGCTGGTTTGTCGTGTCCGGTGGATATAAGTGTCTGACGATAGTGGTGCTCTTCACCTATAGCAGCCGGACCGTATCAGGATAAAGTCCCATGGGACCGGTGTCATCCAGAACTCTTTTGTACTGAATTTTGTGGGTAAAAAATGGACCTTGATTGGACCCTGAGAACAATGGACAACGTCCAGGTAGGTTCATTCAGGCATTCTTCAAGGAAATGAATGAGATCGGGGAGGATGCCGGTTTCCGCGTTTTTTATCGCCAGGATATCAGGATAAATGGTGCTCGCGAACCTGTTTTACCCTGGGACATGAATTGGATTTGAGGCAAGGGCATCGACTCCTCTAAAAGCGTGAAAAAGAGTTACGGGCTTCCTTTTTCTGATTAAGAGGTAAAACGCGAAAGTCTTCTATACTTAAGATCTGAACCTCATGGCCGAAAATATGAGAAAGTTCTGACCGTCCGGGCTACGGACATGACGCTACAAACCTCGTCAATCATGAGCAAGCTCGCGGCATATTCTTATCAACCTCGCTCGCATTTGAGGACCAAATCTTATGGCTACTGAAAAATTTCGATTGGTGACCCGCAGTGATTTTGACGGACTGGTCTGTGCGGTTCTGCTGAAAAAAATGGGGATTATTGAGGACATCAAATTTGTCCATCCAAAAGATATGCAGGACGGCAAAGTGGCCATCTCGGCCAAGGATATCACCACCAATCTTCCGTATGTTGAGGGGGTTCATCTCGCGTTTGACCATCATCTAAGTGAGACCATTCGTAATAAGGGCGAGCGAAGTGATCATATCATCGATCCGACGGCTCCTTCTGCTGCGCGGGTGGTCTATCGGTATTATGGTGGTGAAAGGACATTTCCTGCCGCATGGAATGAGATGATGGACGCCGTCGATAAAGGCGATTCAGCTCAATACGGGATCGACGAAATTCTTAATCCTAAAGGATGGGCCTTGATGAATTTCATTATGGATGCCCGTACCGGACTTGGGCGCTTTAAGGAATTCCGTATCTCCAATTACCAGTTGATGATGGAACTCATCGAAAAATGTATCAGTCTCAGTATCGATGAAATCATCGCCCTGCCGGACGTGCAAGAGCGGGTGCAGCTCTTCCAGCAACACGCCGATTTGGCAAAAGAACAGATCAAGCGGTGCTCGACCGTCCATGAAAATTTGGTGGTGCTGGATCTTCGGGGCGAGGAGACCATCTATGCCGTCAACCGGTTTATGATTTATGCCCTGTATCCTGACTGCAATCTGTCCATCCATGTCATGTGGGGGTTGAAACAGCAAAACACGGTGTTCGCAATTGGCAGTTCGATCGTCAATCGGAGTTCAACGGTCAATATCGGCGAGTTATGTTTGTCGTATGGCGGTGGCGGGCATCGGAATGCGGGAACCTGTCAGGTCGCCAATGAAGTGGCTGGTGGCACACTCAAAGAAATCATTGAGAAAATTCACATGCAAAGCCTAATCGCAGTAGGGGCAGGGAAGGCATGATGTGAAACGGCCTAACAGTCCAGAGATGCAGGATATGCCTGCTGGTGTAAACGACACCGAAATGAAATAGATCTTATTGCAACCCGGGCTCGAGAATCCACAGTCTTAAAAAGGTGCGTTTGAAGAAGAAAAGGATAATTAAGCAAAGATTTAAAAGGCCACAAAGTTTTCTTTTATGTTTTTTGCGTCGCTAACTGCTCGGTTTAAAACATACCGATCAATTCGTTTCATCCCAACAATCGAAAGATGTTTAAGAAGAAAATCTGATGGAAAATCAAGGAATAACTTTGCAATTGACCCATTAAAAAATGAAGAAGATAGGATATCAATTCCAGAAAAATCTAGCGTTAAAAAATCCCCTTTCTTTAAATGGTCAGAGACTACTTCATAGACCTTTTCACCATCAGAATACTCTCCGCAATAAGGGCCTGTGATTTCTTTAACTAAAATTTGCATTCTCAAAACCTACTAGCCAATCCACTAAGATTGTTAATATTAATACATGAACCACATAAGTCAAAGTCAAGATTCTTAGTTGTGATCTTCCCTTTAACATTTTGGGAAAGAAAGCCGTTTCCAGACACAATATTCATTGTTCCGGAGCATTCTTTAAGGAAATCACTTAAAATCCAAAGCCCTCTGCCAGCATTTTTCATTCCCTTACTAGTTATACCCTCTTGAATGGCTAACTCCACTGCTTCTGAATTTGAGCGAAGTTGTGGGTAACTTTGAGAAAGACTTGCCAGAAAACCTTTACCAAAGTCCATAATGGACAGAATTAATCGATCCTCTTTGGGATACCCCTGGGCACAGACAAAACATCCGATAGGAGAGTGGCTATGCTGTACTACATTATTAATTACCTCAACCAAAGTTGCATTAAAAATTGAAAAAGCAGTATCTGAGTCCATGGAGCAATTATCGCTTAACCACCCCGCAACCCTAGCAATATATGAATAGTTAAGGGCCTCTAATTTTTTTAAAAGGACTCCGTTGAATGGAAAGTTTCATGTTGTATCCGCGACTCAATTCTTTCCAGGAGTTTTTCGGACTCAAATTGAAAGCAATCAAAAAATCCCTGGGTTTTTATGTATTCAAAGACGCTATGGTTTTTAGGCGGGGTGAAGTAAATTGCAGGATGATCCTTTTTAGATAAGATTTCAGAGATAAAGCACGCTAATAAATTCAATCCCATTGGTCGAAAAAATCCTACATTTCCACAATCAAAGATAATTTTATCAGGGAGTGAAGATTCTACCCTCTTATAGAGAGCAAGAGTGGACCTATAACATTCAATTTGATTCTGACACTGATTTGGAAAAGCGATTTGTTCCATTTTTTATCTGAGTCCTAGTTTGTTTTAAATTAACCGTTATAGTCCATTCTTCCAATATTCATTTGGGGCAAACAGGAGTGGGGGGGGGTGAGTTTGATGCCGAGGATTTCGGCGGCTTCGTCGGTCCCGTAGATTTTCCAGTCGGTGTGTGTAAGGCCGATTCGATATTCGGCCTGTTGCGCCGGCGCATGTCGTTTTCGTTGGGGATTTCGCTGGAGATATCTCTATTTTTCTTGATGGGCCTATTAATGTCATTCAAAATAATTTCAAAATCGTTCTGTCTAAACAGTTTCCCCATCGCAGAAAGACGCCTGCCGCCCGGACCCATGGGTGGGCGCTCTTATTATCTAGTGGACCTTGTTTGAGCCCGGCGAGTTGGGCCACCTTCCTAAAGTTGGCGTCCATCCCCTTTTAATGAGGCCGGACGGGGCGTCACTGGTTTTGGGTCCTTTTGCCGAAACAAAAGGACCTCGGCTGCCGGGCCGAGACCCGGCGGCTCTCATGCATGTCAATAATTTCCATTTTGTAGTTTGGCGTTGGAAGTAAATACGGATCATATCTGTTGTTATCTAGTTTAGACTTCCTGCAAACCAAGGACTGCGGTGCGCCATAAGGAATACCTACCTAACTGAAATGCAACTACAGACGTGACCCATAATTCTTTGTTTCACATACTCCCCTCATGATTGTACTTGCTCCCTTGAGTGATTTACACCACACGCAACGGGGAATATATCCTCGAGGGTTTGTATTCGAGGGCTTAAACCGTATACATGACACGCAGGGCGGATAGCTTGAGAGTACTGGTTTCCAAACGCTTTTCTACATCCGAAATTTTCCTGCGCAGTAATTGCACTTCTTCATCGCGAATTGTCGGGTTGCGCTTTTGCAGGGTAAGCAGACGCTGTAACTCGTTATCTAATTCTTCATGCATCGAGGCGATGGCAGCATTGCGAAGCACGGGAAGCTGTTGCGCGGCCATTTCCTCAATGTGTTGCATTTGTTTTTTTAATGTCGCACGTGTCTTCTCGATCATTTGCCGTGCGACTTCTTGGTCGATCTTTTCCATTAGAGTTTCGTAGCTGTCAGGTGGAAGTTGTTGGGCATAATTTTCCCCCTCCTGGTTGACCAGCAAGCGCAATGCGTGGCAAGGAAGATAGCGGCCAATGTCTAACCCGTCGGGTGCAGGGCAGTTCGATTCGAATATGGCTTCGATTAAAATACTGCGAGGTGGAAGTTGTGGCATGTGTAAGGCGCAGATGCTGGCCCTGCCTTTTTCTCCGTTCAAAATCAGGTCGATGGTCGCACGCACTAACGGGTGCTCCCAACTTAGAAAATGCATGTCTTCTCGCGCAAGGGCGGTCTCGCGATTGGTCGTCACGGTAATGCCGTCTTCGGGTAACTCAGGAAATTGCTCCACCTGTAAATGAGCACCCGGTCGTACGATCCAACTGTTCAGCGAATGATCTTCAATTTCAACACCAAAACAATCAAATGCATGTTCAAGGTAACGTATTAAGATGTTCTCCTGCTCATTGTGTATGATTTCTTTAATCAAGGGCGAAGCAATTTCCTGACGACACCCACTGAGTTCGAGCAACCGGTTTCGACCGAGATTGAGTTGCCGCGTCTTTTGTTCGTGCAGTTGCCTGCACTCGCTGACAAACCTGTCTTCATCGAGGTGTTCGCCGACAACGTAAGCGGCAAATTGTTCTTCCACCTCGGTCTTGATGTGTTGGCCGGTTACGCAACTCTGCTCAAACGAATTGAGTGCATCATGGTACCAGCGGCTCAGCCGTGCGTCTCTTGAACCTGCCGCGACAGGCACGTGAATATTGATATCGTGCTGCTGCCCGATTCTATCCAGGCGGCCAATACGCTGTTCCAGTAAATCGGGGTTATCGGGTAAGTCGAACAAAACGATATTGTGGAGAAATTGAAAATTTCGACCTTCGCCGCCAATCTCCGAACAAATCAATATTTGCGCACCGTTTTCTGCCTCGGCAAACCAGGCGGCAGCGCGGTCTCGTTCCAGGAGACTCATGTGTTCGTGAAAAATGCCGGCTTGCAGGCCATGCTTTTGCAGCAGTATTGTTGATATTGAAACCGCGGTCTCGGCGGTCGCGCAAATCAGTAGGACTTTGTGCGGCGATAATTCTCTTAGTTTATCGGAAAGCCAGTTGATACGGGTTTCGTTTCTGTCGTCGTCGAGTACAGCAGGAATGAAACGACGCCGGGGAAACCCGCTGATCGTCTCACGCGTGTTCCTGAACAACATGCGGCCAGTGCCATGTTGATCAATCAAACGATCGATGAGGTGTCGTCGAAGTGTGCGGGCATCGTCATGAGTGGCATTGATGTCTGTGATGTCGATGGCATCGCTATCATCGATGAGCGAACGTACATGCGCTAGATCATCTTCAGTCATGGTCTGATGATCGAGTAGGAGATTCACCAGCCCGGCAGTCGCGGCATGTTGTTTCTCCTCGGCTAAATAGCTGTCGAGCGAGTGGAACCGCGCCGGGTCGAGCAGTCGCAAGCGGGCAAAATGCCCGGCCGTGCCAAATTGCTCCGGTGTGGCTGTTAATAACAAGACTGAAGCTGACTGATTCGCTAACGTTTCGATTTGCCGATACTCCCGGCTGCTCTCGCTCGGTGTCCACTCAAGATGGTGCGCCTCATCGACGACCAATATATCCCAATCGCACATGGCAATTAACGGGGCGATATCATCGCGGCAGGCAAACTGCAATCCGCATAACACGAGGGGAAATTGATCAAAATAGTTTTCAAGAGGTACCGACTCTTCAGGATCATCGACTGCCCCGTCGGTAATTGAAAAATACTGCTCATCGATTAAGGTGAAACGTAAATTAAAGCGCCTGAGCAATTCCACCAGCCACTGATGCAGTAGTGGTTCGGGTACGATAATTAATGCACGGTGTATTTTCCCAGTCAGTATGAGGCGGTGCAGAATTAAACCCGCTTCAATGGTTTTGCCGAGGCCCACTTCATCGGCGAGCAGAACACGCGGGTTTGATCTCTTTGAGACTTCATTGGCAATATACATTTGATGAGGAATCAGGCTGACGCGTGGTCCGTGTAAGCCAAAGCTTGCTGATGTTTGTTGTGTGGAAAGGTGTCGGAGCGTTGCCGCGCGCAGTTCAAACCATTTGTTTCCGTCAATTTTCCCCGCAAACAGTTTGTCTTGGGGTAAATTGAAGTTGATTTCAGCAGACAGTTCACATTCGTGCATGGTGGTAGTTTCGCCACTGTCTCGAATGCCGTGGTAGCGCACTGTGCCGCTGACCTGTTCTATTTTGGTGATCGACAGGTACCAACCATCGATACTTTTAATTGAATCACCGACATCAAATTCAACACGCGTCAGCAGGGCAGTTTTTTTCGCATATGTGCGTGTTTCGGCGACGGCAGGAAATTCCATTTGAACCGTGCGAAAGGCGACAGATTGGACGATGCCCAATCCGAGTGCGGCATCGTTGTCACTCACCCAGCGTTGGCCGGGAATAAAATCATTCATGGTATTCGTTCATCTTCTTTTAAAAGGTAGAGATTGCCTGGCTCCCAAGCACGAAAATCGGCTTCGGAGAGGTGGTAGTGAGTTTGTGGCATTCCCTGCCATAGTGATTGTTCTGCGCAAAATGATTTTCTTGCTTCCCTTCAAGGCAAATACCGCAAACGGTTACCTCTCTAATGGGTCTTCTTAATCCCTATTTTTTTGATGCGGGAGAGGAGGGTGGTCGGTTTGAGGCCCAGGAGTTCGGCGGCCCCGCCGGCACCATAGATTTTCCAGTCGGTCTGTTGTAAGGCCGATTCGATATTGGCTTTTTCGCGGAGGCGCATGTCCTCTTCGGTCAGAATCTCGCCCGGGTTATCTCCGTTTTTCTTGATGTGGGTTTTGAGCGTCGCCCCGTTGGCTTGTGGAACCGGCAGGTCGAATTTGACCGATCCGCATCGAGAAGAAATCACGGCCCGTTCAATAATATTTTGTAATTCCCGCACGTTGCCCGGCCAATGGTAGTTTTGCAATTTCACCACTTCCGCCTGGGTCAATTCCCTTCCGGTGCAGTTCAGCTTTTTGCGGACGTGGGCCATGAACCTGGCCGCCAGCAGCGGGATGTCTTCTTTGCGGTTGCGAAGGGGCGCCACTTCGATGGGAAATACATTCAGGCGGTAATAGAGATCCTGCCGGAACCGCTTAGCTTCAACCTCCTGGGCGAGCTTCCGGTTGGTGGCCGCGATGATGCGGACATTGACCTTTCTCGTGGTTTCCTCTCCCACCCGTTCATATTCCCCTTCCTGTAGGACGCGTAACAATTTGCTTTGCATCTCCAAGGGGATTTCTCCCACTTCATCCAGAAACAACGTGCCGCCATCGGCCGCTTGAAACCGCCCGGCCCGATCTTTTAAGGCACCGGTGAAGGCGCCTTTGGCGTGCCCGAAAAATTCACTTTCATAGAGTTCTCTGGGAATGGACGCACAGTTCACGCGCACGAGCGGATGGTCTTTCCGTTGACTGCGGCGATGTATTTCGCGGGCGACCAGTTCTTTTCCTGTTCCCGACTCTCCGGAAATGAGCGCCGTGGCATCGGTGGGTGCGACCAGTTCGATCTGCTGTACCAGGTTGGCGATGGCCGGACTCCGACCCACAATTTCGCCAAAGTTCTGCGCTTCCAGGACTTCTTCTTTTAAGAAGGTGTTTTCCAGTTCCAGTTGGGCTTTGAGACGTTCGATTTCTTCAAAGGCCCGGGCATTGGCGATCGCCACGGCTACATGATCGGCAATCATGCGGAACCAGACCGTGGCTTCATTGGTGACGGGTTCTCGTTCGAACACCGCCAGGACGCCCAAAGTCTCTCCCTTATAGATGATGGGCTGACCGTGAAAGCCCTGGATGCCTTCCTGTCTGGCCCAGTCGGGCCGCGCGATCCAGGCCAGATTATTGTCCATTTCATTGATGACGAGCTGCTCGCCGGTCTTTCCGATCCGCCCTACCTTACAGACGCCAAGCGGAAATCGGGCAAAGTAGCCGTCAGTGTTCATCCATTCCATTTTATCCCCCACGCCTGAACGACCCGCACTGGCCACCAGATGGAGGCACCTTGTCTGATCCGGGCATTCCTCCCTCAACCGGCAGGTGGAGCAGATATCGCCTGGCCGGATCAGCCAGATTCGGGCCAGGACCACTGTGGGTCGATCCGCCAGCCGTCGCACAATCAGCCACAAGAGGTCATTCAATGAACGTTGCTGGGCAATGTCCAGCAACAGGCATTTGAGAGAATCCAGGGTTGTGGGTTCGTGGCACTCGGGTGTGGTCGTAATCGTTGAGTCCATAGGCGAAACGGTAAACGAAATTTCGTGTATACGCAATGATTTTTCGTTAGACACGAAAATTCGTGGTAAGTAGGAATGAATTAAATATTAAATTTAGTACAAAAACAACAGCTTACGATTTTTCGTTGTTTGGCATGTTCATTGTAATACCACGAAACAGTGGAATGAAAATTGGTTTTAAAGATCAACAGAAAGGATTACCCGATGTCACGATTACCAGCCATCAACCCAGAGCACGCCACCGGCCAGGCCCAACGATTACTGAAAGGTGTGGAGAGCAAACTTGGGTTTGCCCCCAATATTATGCGGACGATGGCCAATTCGTCTTCGGTCCTTCAGGGCTACCTCGATTTCTCTGGCGCCCTTTCCAAAGGGAGTCTTTCCCCGAAGCTTCGTGAGCAGATCGCTTTGGCGGTTTCGGAAGCCAATGACTGTCAGTATTGCCTGGCAGCGCATTCGGCCATTGGACGATCGGTCGGGCTGAGCGAAGAGGCTCTCGGGGATAGCCGGAGAGGGGAGTCCCCCGACCCGAAGGAAGCGACCCTCTTGGCCTTTACCCGGAATGTGGTCACGAACCGTGGGTGGGTCAGCGATGAGGAGGTAGCCAAGCTCCGCAAAGCCGGATTCTCAGAAGGGGATATCGTGGAACTCATTGCCAATATCTCTCTGACGCTGTTCACGAACTATTTCAACCACATAGCCGCGACGGAAATAGATTTCCCGGCGGTTTCGGAACTTGAGGCTCGCGTGTGAAACACCGGCAACCCTGATTTGACTTCATCATGATTCATTCATTTTTTAATTAAGGAGAATACCCATGAGCACCTCAACCACGATCATGCTTCAAGACAGACTGGAAGACCTGTTTTCGTACATTCGTGAAGGCCGCATTTTGGATGCGATCACTGAGTTCTATGCGGAAGATGCCGTTATGCAGGAGAACGCTCTCCCGCCGACAGTCGGCCGCAAAGCCAATTTGAAACGGGAGAAGGAATTTCTGAGCACGGTGAAAGAGTGGAAGCGCTTCGATGTGACGGCCAAAGGCGTCGGTGAAGATGTCACCTTTTATGAAACCGTCATGGATTGGGTTGCCACGGATGGCACGCCGGTCTATGTGGAGCAGGTGGTGGTTGCGAAATGGCAGGACGGCCAGATCATCCACGAACGGTATTATCACAACCCGTGAAAATTTTGAGGACTTCTTTGGCCATTTGGGGTGAGGAAAGGGAGTCCCGGAGTTCACGCCCTTACCCTTTCCGTCTCCCTTTGAATAGGGAGAGGGAAAAGTGGATTCGGGGGATGAATAAACCACAATTCTGAATACTCCAAATGTTATCGCCCTATAAAAGGAAACCGCCATCATGAAACGATTCAAAACAATCCTCAAGCCTTTGATTGGAATTTTAGCGATCATGCCATTTAGCCTCATTGGTCTGTTGGTGGTCGGGGCGACGGGCTCCAAGTCGGGAGACAAGGAACCGGTCACCGCTCAAGATACTTCCGTGAGGGTCAGCTATCCGACTCTCCACAAAACCATCGAGGTGGATGGACTGGAGATCTTTTATCGGGAAGCAGGGCCGAAAGATGCGCCAAGGATTCTGTTGCTCCATGGCTTTCCCACTTCCTCTCACATGTTCCGCAATCTGATTCCACAATTATCGGATCGGTTTCATGTGGTGGCACCGGATTATCCAGGATTTGGAAATAGCTCCATGCCGACGGTGGATGAGTTCAGCTACACGTTCGACCATCTCGCCACTGTCATGGAGAAATTTACCCGGAAAGTGGGCTTGCAATCGTACAGCCTCTATCTCATGGATTATGGGGCGCCGGTAGGCTTCCGGCTGGCGGTCAGTCATCCCGAACGGGTTGAGTCGCTCATTATCCAGAATGGAAATGCGTACGAAGAGGGCTTGCGGGATTTTTGGAAACCCTTTCGGGCCTACTGGAAAGAGCACACGCCGGAGAACGCCAAGGCTCTCAAGGGATTTCTCAACCTGGCAGCCACCAAATGGCAGTACACGCATGGCGTGAGAGATGCGGAGTCAATCAGTCCGGACAATTGGTTGGTGGACCAGTATTTGCTGGACCGGACGGGAAACAACGACATTCAGTTGCAGCTATTCGATAGTTACGGCTCGAATCCGCCGTTGTATCCCAAATGGCAGGCGTATCTGCGTGAACATCAACCACCGACGTTAATCGTGTGGGGCAAGAATGATCATATCTTTCCTGCCGAAGGCGCATATCCGTATCAACGGGATCTCACGAATGTGGAGTTTTATTTACTGGACACCGGACACTTTGCTCTTGAGGAAGATGGAGAGGTGATTGCCGGTCATATACGCCGTTTCTTTGATACCAGAATGGTGGACCACCGGTGAATGATCACCATGATTGAAAAGCTCGGGTCACGTAATATTTATTTCATCACAAGGAAACAGATCATGACAAAACTATTTGAGCCATTAACCATAGGTTCCCTTACCTTACCCAATCGCATCATCATGGCACCGTTAACACGGATGCGATCACAGCAGCCAGGAAATGTTCCTCACGAGCTCAATGCCGAATATTATGCTCAGCGTGCGTCAGCCGGTTTGATTATTTCTGAAGCCACGCAAATCTCCCAACAGGGACAAGGCTACCCTGGTACCCCTGGCATACATTCCCCTGATCAGGTCCAAGGCTGGAAACTCGTGACCGATGCCGTGCATAAAGCTGGCGGCCGGATCTTTCTTCAACTCTGGCATGTGGGGCGTATTTCTCACACATCTCATCAACCCGATGGTGCGTTGCCGGTTGCGCCCTCTGCTCTTGCTGCGGAAAACAGCGTGACGTATACGGTCGATTGGCAGGAAACGCCGATTGGGGTTCCGCGCGCATTAGAAACAGATGAAATTCCGGGAATTGTTGGCGATTTTAAAGCAGGGGCTGAAAACGCCAAAGCGGCGGGTTTTGATGGCGTGGAAGTCCATGGAGCCAATGGGTATTTACTCGATCAGTTCCTTCAGGATGGTTCCAACTCACGCACTGACCACTATGGTGGATCCATTCAGAATCGTGCCCGCCTGTTGTTGGAGGTTGTCGATTCCGTCATCGAAGTTTGGGGGAAAGATCGTGTCGGCGTGCGTTTATCTCCCTTTAACGCGTTTAACGGCATGAAGGATAGCGATCCCATCAAGCTGTTCACGTATGTCCTTGGTGCGCTGGATTCACGAGGCGTGGCCTTTGTCCATTTAATTGAGCCACGTTCATCATTCGCGGGCATGCAAGACGATAGCCTTGAAGACCAACCACACACCGCCTCAATATTTCGTCCTGCACTTAAGACCATCCTGATTTCCGCCGGAGGCCATACCCCTGTTTCAGCCTATGAATATGTAGAAAATAATTTGGCTGATGCTGTCGCGTTTGGAAGGCACTTTATTTCCAACCCAGACCTCCCGGAGCGTATCCGCCAGTCCTCACCTCTCACCCCCTATGATCGTGCCACTTTTTATGGCGGAGATACGAAGGGATATACCGACTATCTTCCTCTGAATGAACAGGCGGCCTAACAACCACTTGAGTGAGGAAAAGGAGACTAAGCCATGAAACCACCAATCAGTGATATCGCGTTCACCCCATCCGTAAAGGCCGTCCAAGAGAAGATGGGATCACGTATGCAATATGCACGAATGGAAGAGGGAGACGGATGGTCGGACACCATCACGCCGAACCTGGCGGATTTTTTGAGTGAGGTGGACTCCATCTATTTGGCCACAGCCAGTAAGGGCGGGCGGCCATACATCCAGCATCGTGGAGGACCCAAAGGCTTTCTTCACGTGCTGGATGAGCGGACGCTCGCGTTCGCCGATTTCATGGGCAATCGTCAATACATCTCATTAGGAAATTTGGCCGAAAATAAGCAGGCCTTTTTGTTCCTGATGGATTATGCCACCCAATCTCGGATCAAGATTTGGGGAACGGCAGAGGTGATTGAGGATGATCCCGCCTTACTCACACAGCTCACGGATGCCCGCTACAAGGGAAAGCCCGAACGGGTTATTCGTTTTCATGTTGAAGCCTGGGATGCCAATTGCCGACAGCACATTCCTAGAAAATACTCGCAAGAAGACGTCGAGCGCTTGATGTTGCCCCTTAAGAACCGGATAACGGCCATGGAAGCTGAAATTGAGAGATTAAGCAGACAATTGCCGGTGTCAGTATAAACGGTTGTCAGTAGAATAATGTAAATCAGCTATGCTGAAATGGGAGACAAGGAAATGAGAACATCCGTACAATTTAAGGAAACAATGCCTGGATCGACAGGAGCTTCTGATGACAAACAGGGAGCAGTAAGGGGAAATCGAACGATGAATCATGAATCTGAAGAGTGGGAAGAGGGATTCCGGTCCCTCTTCGAAAGCAAAGTCACGGCCTATAAAAACGGGGAACGTAAAGTGGGCGTGATGTTTACGAAGGAGGAAGAAGATTTCCTTCAATCGATCGGAGCCACGACTCAGGAAATTTTTGATTTTGTGGAGGATTGGTGCGAGGACGGAGAACCCGATCCGGAAACCGTACTCGCCATCACCAGGATAAGACGGGACTTTTTTTTGAACGATCAACAGGGACGATATTCAAAATATGTGAGAATCACCGATTTGTTCCCGCCACGGGAAGCCTCACTGGCCGGATTGGAGTGGTTCCCCCGTATTATCGAGAAAGCCAGGGCCAAACTTTATGGAGAATTGCCGTCCGATCTTATGTATGGTTGTGGTGCCGATCGTCGATTTTTAAAAAAGGTCAACGTGGGTCCCGATGATTTTCTACAAGTGATTCGGGAAGCAGGAGATGATGTGGATTACATTGTGAAGTTCGTGACGGATCGATCAAAAACTTGATGGACATTCTTTATTTTCCGGGAGGTCGCTGATGCCAAAGATCGTGCGTTTTCATCAAATAGGTGGACCTGAAGTTCTGAAACTTGAAGACCTACCCCTGGCCGAACCGGGTAAGGGAGAAATCCGCATGAAGGTGGAGGCTATCGGGCTTAACCGCGCTGAGATCATGCTGAGAAAAGGCCAATATCTTGAGACTCCTCAACTACCCTCCCGATTGGGCTATGAAGCGGCAGGAGTCATTGATGCCGTCGGTCAAGACGTCACGAGTCTTTGTGTAGGCGACCGCGTTAGTACCATCCCGTCTTTTCCCATGAGCCAATATGGCGTCTATGGTGAGAGTGCCATCGTACCGGCCTATGCGGCCGCGAAATATCCCGACAAGTTATCCGCCATTGAAGGTGCTGCCATCTGGATGCAATACATGACGGCCTTTGGGGCACTCATTGAATACGGAGGCTTGAAAAAAGACGATACCGTTTTGATTACAGCAGCGAGTAGCAGCGTGGGATTGGCGGCCATTCAAATCGTCAAGGCCGCGGGAGGGGTCGCTATTGCGACGACCCGTGGTGCGGACAAGAAAGCCTTTCTGCTGGAGGCGGGATCGGATCATGTGATCGTGACCGATGAAGAAGATCTGGTGGAAAGAGGGATGGCGCTGACCTCTGGGAAAGGCGTCCGGTTGGTGTTCGACCCGGTTGCGGGACCTTTGTTGGAACAACTCGCCGCCGTCACCGCACCCGGCGGTATTATCTTCGAATATGGGGCATTGGCTCCACATCCAACTCCATTCCCCTTGTTCCCCGCACTGGCAAAAGGGTTAACCATACGAGGTTATACGCTGTTTGAGATCGTCAAAAGCCCGGAAATGCTGAAGCGAGGGAAAGAATACATTTACCAGGGATTGGAGTCCGGCGCTTTAAAGCCGATTATCGATCGCACGTTTCCTTTAGCGGAAATTGCGGAAGCCCATCGCTACATGGTGTCTAACCAGCAAAAAGGCAAAATCGTGGTGACCGTGTGAAGTCGGTGATCACATTGGCAGATGAATCGGAGATTCCAAAGATGAAAGAACGGGCGGCAGGCCCTCAACCATACGGCGTTGTTCAGTTGAACGAAGGCGGATTTTAAAGATGACGCGGCGGCTCTTCTCGCGATTCACCCTGCTATTCCCATCGTAAATCAAATCTTGCCTGCCCCGGCCGGATGCCGACGTCATGGTTTGGAAGCACTGATAGGCGGACGGCTCTTGAGCTTCTATGGCCTCTAACCCCTTCACCATTACGGCCAGGGATCGTTCCTGGCTTAATTTTAAATTAAAGGCATCGTCGCCGCGATCGTCGGTGTGGCCTTGGATGGCCAGGGAATCGATCTTGTCGCGTAAGGGACCGCATAAGACTGCCGCGTAGAACGGCATCGCCTCCTGTACAAACTGAACAGCGTCATGAGAAAGAATACTTTGGCCGAACTCAAAGGTGAGTTTATTGTCGGGGACGACGATGAGAAGCGTGAGCGGGTCTTGGGGATCGGAATCCAGCGAAAGCCCTAAACGTTCAAGGTGGTCCCGGAGGGCTGCCTGCACATTCTCTTTGTGCTCTTGTAATTCCGATTGGGCTTCGGAAGAGGTCTGAGTGATAAAGGCTGCAAAGAGCAGAATGAAGATCATGGCCAGTGAAGTCATGAGATCGATGACCCCGCCCGTCGTGGGAGAACTGGCGTTATCCTCCATCGGGGAACTCATCCCGTCCGCCGGTGTCGGGCTAACCCCGGCCGTTTTGACCAGGAGCCGATTTTATCAAAAAAGTTAATCATGGAAGGACCACGGGAGTTGGCAGAGGGTTTCCAGAGAGGTGGGCGCTCTTCGAACGATGTTTCCGTTTGCACGCGATGAGGCCTGTTATCCTTAAGCAATATGGTGAGGTCTTGAATGGCCCCAGTCAATTCGTTCAGGGGACCATGCAGTGTGTCCGTGATGACGCGTGGAAGTTCCGATACCGTTCGTCGAATTTCAGCATGATCCTCCTTCTGCAATGTCATTAAGGTCTGAATCGCCGCTGTCAAATCCGCGGTAGGACCGATAAGTCCGTTTGTCCCCCATCCAAGAAGGTGTTCGCGGTTTTCCTCCCTTGAGGGGGAAGGATCTTTCGGGGATTGGCCTTGCTTAGCTGTGAGTTGCTCCAACATTTGTTCCATAGTTTTTCGAGGGAAGAGTTGATCGATGAGATCGAGGCATGCGTGATGGGCATTCATCAGGCGGGCAACTATTGGTTTTTCAAGAAAGGAGAAGATATTCGCCACGATCAAGCCAACGATGGACGTCAGGAACTTTCCGGCCAATCCGTTAATTAGACCCTGAATTCCTACAATTTCACTCCCATCCGCATGAAGCTTGCCAAGGCCGATAAACAAAGCGAGGAAGGTCAGGAGAAGCCCGAGGCTGCTGACAAGTGAAGGAAATTGCCTATAGAAAGTAAGATTTACGTGCTTGGCGATGAGGGTTTCTTGGGTAAATACCTCTGCAGCAGGTTTGGTGCTGAATATACGCGGGTCCACGAACCAAGGGACCTGTTCCAGAATCAGAGTCATTCGATATTGCGCCCACGGGCTGCGAAAGATGGGTTCCTGTTGCATTCCCGCATCGAGCGTTTGGATGTCCTCACTGTCCAGCCGGTTTGAAGAAGATGCAGCCCGGTCAGCATGGGTTGAGTACCCCTTTCCGTGGTGGTGAGTGAAGCGATCGCGATCCATCTTCCTTCGTTCATTGGCCAGAGTCTGTAACTTTGGATGGATTCGCTCGAACGCCCGTTGAACCGAAGCCGTCTCCCTTCGCATCTTGAGGAGGTGCCACAGAAAAAAAAGCAGAATCCCACCAGACCCCAGCCAACTCAGCAGGGGGCTGTGCGGGCCTCCCAGGAAGGTCACGTCACGGCTCAAAAACTCCCATAGACCAAACGTTGAGGTCACCTTGTCCTCAGCCTTTCAGTAAGTATTGTCCACGGCTTATGCATGGCAGAGTTGTTGATTGTCCAAATGAGATACGGCAGTCTCAAGTTTCGTGCCGTCATTAAACCAAGTAGAAACTCATAGAATAATGGAAATTTTGTGAATGTTTGGGAACCTTGAGAAGGGCGTTGGGCAAAGAATGCCTCTTGCCTCGGCAAGTTGGTCCTCAAAATAAAAGGAGAAATGATTGAGAAAGAATGTAGGAGCATCCTAGTCGTTGACCTGTGGTTTGAACCTTTTTCTAAAAGGGGTAGAATACCTTCTCTGATTCCGTCAAAAATCCTCCGTTTAAAATGCGTCTTTTTAACGGAATGAGTAGGACAATAAAGGAAGAAATATGGAAGCTGCGAGGACCACCCCACCAACTATCCTTGTTGTGGATGACGAGACGGATATTTGTCTGGCCCTAAGCGATTTACTGGGCAACGAAGGCTATCAGGTGGATTCGGTGGAGACCGGAAACGAAGCCCTCCGTCGTGCACTCCTTCCTCATCCCTACAGCGCGGTTATTCTGGATTTAGGTCTGCCGGACCTTGATGGCCTGATCGTCCTGCAGCGGTTATATAGTCAGGATGCCACACTCCCCGTCATCATTCTCACTGCGCATGGCGATCAAAAGGAAAAAATCGCCACTTTGCAACATCATGCCTTTGCCCATCTGATCAAGCCCTATGACCGGCATGAGGTGGTCGAAATGGTGCATAGGGCGGTAGCGGTCAAACATCTGGCTTGGAAAGCCGTGCAGGCGGAAGAGGCGCTCACGTCAAGTGAAGCTCAACGTCAGGTCGAACAGCAACGTACCCACACGTTGCTTTCGGAAAGTGAACGGCGACTCAATCTGGCCTTGAAGGCAGGGAATATGGGGATTTGGGATTGGCATATCCCAACCAATCACCTCATCTGGTCCGAGGAAGTCTCTCGGATTTTTGGGTTGGGTTCAGGGAAATTTGATGGGACAAATGAAGCGTATATGAATTGTGTTCATCTTGAGGATCGGTTGTTGTTGGGGGAATCCATTCGAAGAACGTTAGAGAACGATGCGCCCTACGAAGTCGAGCATCGTGTTGTGTGGCCGACAGGGGAGGTCCGATGGGTCGCTTGCAAGGGACAGGTTGTTGAACATCAGCAAGGACATCCGCAGCGAATGCTTGGCACTGTTCAGGATATCACCATACGGAAACAGGCAGATATCGAATTGCGGAACAGTGAACTGTTTTTAAACTCCATTGTGGAAAATATTCCTTATACGATTTTTGTCAAAGAGGCCAAAGACCTTCGATATCTTCGCTTTAATAAAGCTGGAGAGGCACTCGTTGGCTATCCTACCGAGGCGTTGATTGGAAAGACGGATTACGATTTTTTCTCCAAATCGGAAGCCGACTTCTTTACAGGAAAAGATCGAGAAGTCTTGGCAAGCAAAACCCTGCTGGATGTTCCTGAGGAAGTTATTCATACCAAATCACACGGGACCAGATATCTGCATACCAAAAAAATTCCGCTTCTGGATGCCAACGGTGATCCGCTCTATCTCCTAGGGATCTCCGATGACATTACTGCGCAGAAACAGGCGGAGTTGGAGCGCAGAGAACGAGAAATCCTGTTACATCTCATTTTCGAGACAGGACCTGGTTGCATAAAACGGGTCGCCGCGGATGGGACCCTGCTCCACATCAACCCTGCGGGATTGGATTTAATCGATGCGGAACATGCAAGCGAGGTGCTGGGACATTCCGTCTTTGACCTCGTCGTCCCTGAGCATTTGGATGCCTTTAAGCAAATGCATCAGGAGGTGATACAGGGGAAGAAACGGACTCTTCAATTTGAGGTCCAGAGCATCAAAGGCACCAGAATTTGGATAGAAACGTATGCGGTGCCATTCAAGAATCCCATCACGAACGAAGTGGAACATTTAGCTGTCACACACGACATTACGAAACGTAAACAGGCCGAATTGGATCTGATGGAGCGCAATCGCCTGCTTGAGTTGGATATTGAAGTGACCACCGTCATCAACCAAAAGGAAACCATCCCGGACCTTCTTCAGGGCTGTACCGACGCTCTGGTAAGACATCTTGGTGCAGCATTTGCCCGTATTTGGTGCCTTGATGAATCAGACCGGGTATTGAAATTGTGCGCAAGCTCCGGGCTATATACCCATTTAGACGGGCCGCACAGCCGTGTGCCAATGGGGAAATTCAAAATCGGCCTCATCGCCGCTGAGCGCAAACCCATACTGACCAATATGGTCATCGGTGATCCACGCGTCCCCGACCAGGAGTGGGCCAAGCAAGAAGGGATGATGGCTTTCGCTGGCTACCCATTGGTAAGCAATCAGGAGGTGCTAGGAGTGATGGGGTTATTTGCTCGGCACCCGTTGACGGAGTTCACGCTCAAAAGTTTGGGGATGGTTGCGGATCGTATTACCGTAGCTCTTGAACGTCAGGTCACAAAAGATGAAAAGAATAAACTTGCACTGTTCCAACAGCGCCTTTTGGCATCAATGGAAGAAGGAATCTATGGTTTGGATCTTGATGGAAATGCGACTTTTGTGAATCCGGCGGTGTTAGAAATGACGGGGTATGAGGAGAACGAACTGCTTGGGCACTCCACGCATGTGCTTCTCCATCACTCAAAGCCCAATGGCGCCCCCTATTCCCAGGAAGAATGCCTAATCCATAACTCCTTAAGGGATGGCTCCGTCTATCATATCGACACAGAGGTATTTTGGCGAAAAGATGGATCGAGCTTCCCGGTCGAATATGTCACGACCCCTATCCAAAATGATCAGGGAAAGCTGGAAGGGACCGTCGTCGCGTTTCAAGATATCACCCAACGCAAGCAAGCGGAAAAAGTTCTTCAAGAAAGTGAAGAGCGTTTTAGGCTCCTCAATGAGGCCATTCCGCAGCAGGTCTGGACGGCTCGGGCTGATGGTTCCCTTGATTATGTCAATCAACGTGTTATCGAATACTTTGGCTGTCCCTTTGAGGAGATGATCGGGGATGGGTGGCAGCGGTTTCTACATCCGGAGGATCTGCCTGGATGTCTGGAACGCTGGGAGGAAGCTCGAAATACCCGCCAAGCGTATGAAATTGAATTTCGACTCCTGAGAGCAAAAGATAAAACATTTCGATGGTTTTTGGGTCGAGCCCTACCCATTTTCGATCAACATGATCAGGTCGTGAAATGGTTTGGGACGAATACCGATATCACTCAATTGAAAGAGTTGGAAAATCAGGTTCGACAATCCCAAAAAATGGAGGCGATTGGGACACTGGCAGGAGGTATTGCCCATGATTTCAATAACATTCTTATGGCAATCATTGGCTATACGGAACTGGCTAAACAGAGCGCCAGGGAAAATGTCAGTGCCCAAAAGAATCTTGATGAGGTGTTGGTCGCCGGGCAGCGCGCCAAGGAATTGGTCCAGCAGATATTGGCATTTAGTCGTCAAACCGAGCAGAGCCGGCAGCCGTTAGATCTTCAATTGGTGGTCAAAGAAGTGTGCAAATTCCTCCGAGCGACATTCCCGGCGACCATCGACATTCGGCAAAAATTCAGTGGGGCCACCTCGATCATATTAGGAGATCCTATCCAAATGCACCAAGTGTTGATGAACCTGTGTGCCAATGCCGAGTACGCGATGCGGGGAAGCGGAGGTATTCTTGAATTGCAGTTGGAGCATGTGACTGGTGAACCTGATGGGATCGGCACACATCCTGATCTACAGGGAAGTTCCTATGTATGCCTGACCGTTCGAGATTCCGGATCGGGTATGACGCCGGAGGTGGTCCAGCGCATCTTTGATCCCTTCTTTACCACGAAGGAGGTTGGTGAAGGGACGGGAATGGGATTAGCTGTGGTCCATGGAATCGTCATTAGTCATGGGGGTGTCATGAAGGTGGAGAGTCAACCTGGACAGGGAGCAATTTTCAGCCTGTATTTCCCGGAGATGGAGGCGGCGAGTTATCCGGGGGAAGATACGCCATTGCAACAGGAAGTGTTTATGGGCCGAGGGCATATTCTTTTTGTGGAAGATGAGGAGCCGCTCGCCAGGCTTGGGGAGGAGGCCATGAAGGGGTTGGGGTATGAAGTCATGGTACGCACGAGCAGCGTTGAAGCTCTGGAAGTCTTTCGGGCTGATCCCCATCGATTTGATGCGGTTGTAACCGATCAAACGATGCCTCATATCACCGGCGAAGCTCTTGCCCGTCAATTGTTAGAACTCAGACCCGACGTGCCTATTATTCTGTGTACGGGGTTTAGTCACAGTATGACCCAGGAAAAGGCCAAAGCCATGGGCATTCGTGCTTTCCTTTTAAAGCCGCTGTTGATCAAGGATCTAGCGCGGACTCTTCGGGATGTTCTTGATTCATGACGTGCCGAATGTGACTTTGTCGTTCTGGGTGGTGTGAAATTGCTTCCGGATTCTGTTTGGTGTGTGGGGAGTTTACTCGCCAGAATTGTGGTGAAATCTGAAATCCCTGTTTTCAGATTGTCTTCTTTCATCACACTCCCATCAATATTTTGTGCAGACCCGTCATCAGAAATCTCATGATCGAAAGGTGTGTTCAGCAACAATGTGCGTGGGCGCGCTCCTTTACCTGTTGTTTTGACGCCGCCTCACCGCTCCGCATGCCATCCACCGTATGTCAAAATCAGAATGGGAGCGAATGTGGACAGTTCATCAAAATTCGATTGCGGCTGATTCCCAAGTCACTATATTGGGTTCCTTCACATTCAGAAAACTTCAATGAAAGGGGTTTCTTTCTTCGCTCTATACATCCTGCAGGTAGCAAACCGGTCGTTCTGCCATTTTTTGGATGGAGTGTGCGGCTGAGAAAGCATGAAGCCCGATTAAAGTATTAGAGTTCGTATTTACATATGACCGTTTCTTCGAGGATTTGTCATGAATGGTGAAGAGGCTGTCATTCAGGCGTATGAACATGCCGTCAAAATGGCCCATAATGCCACGCGATGCCCACGTCAAACGAGAAGACGGTGGTGACACAATTGTTGTTCGGACGTCTGGTGCGTGTGAGTCCCGCCTGCTTTATCGGGCAGGCGGAACTGATTCGGTGAAGAAATTAACCCACTTGGACCATGCCGTGGTTGTCGCAATGGGCACCATGCGGAAAATGCAAATGGCCGTCAACCAGATAGTCGATATGGTCGCCGTGCGGAATCGATTGATGCCCGCACGAAGGTCCATGGCGATGAGATGACTCATGTGCCTCGCAATCGTGGTTGGGCGTACAATCGGCGGGATTCGCAGTCCCTACAGATAAGGTGTGTTCATCCACATGTTCATCGTGCGGGAAATGCAGATGTCCATCATGAAGGTAATCCTGATGGTCCGCGTGTCGGATAAGGGTATGGCCACAATCGGGACCGTGTGTGTGGGGATGTTCGTCATGAATACGATGGTCGCTCATGATGCCTCCTTTTATTTGCGGTGAACCCGTAATTCCAGAGAAATTTCACATCCCACCTTAGAAAAACCTGGAAGGATTGTCAAAGGATTTGTCGCCCATGGGCACCCTTGTTTTTCAGGTGTCGGATCAGCAATCACAATGAGCTGCTTTTGCTTTCGTTGGTAGAGTCTTCTCTTAAGGAGAAAAAGGCGCATGTTGTTTAAAGGTCATGGCGAGGCCGGATGTGTAGAAAGAGTTATGCCCCGTCATTCGTCGTGGCTGACTACACATGGCTTACTCAATCATTTCATGGGATTTCTGTTGATGACTGGTTGAAATCGAGTTACGAGTAAGCTGACCGCGAATGTTCGTTTGCCATTTTTCTTGCGGTCCTCCGATGTTTTCTGGGTGGCGCACGGGATTTGAAATCTGAGGTAAACCTAACCGGCAAGAAGTACTTTCGGGAGGAACGGTAATTGACTGATAAGGAGAGACTTCATGCCCATTTATGAATATCAAGCTTCCTATTGTCTTCAATCGCTATTCTGTACCAAGAGGTTCTCCTTTTGGCAGAACATGTCTGACCCTCCCGTTTCCGAATGTCAGGAATGCGGAGCCCCACTGGAGCGGGTGATGTCCACATTTTCTGCGGCAGCGGATATCCTGGCGTATGGTCATGCCGCTGCCAATCCTCCAGCGGAATCGCAAGCTCCTCCCGCTACCCAACAAAATATCTTTGGAGGGGGATTGGGGATTCAGGGTTGTGGCCATGATTGTCGAACGGACCATCAACCTTAAAAAAGAGGGATGCTCTTAAAGTCAAAAGTCAACATAAAATCAGCGGAATGCCCTGCTGAATGAGGCTTTAGCAAGTTGATAGAACCCTTGCCACTCTTCTACGTTGTCTGAAAAGGGCCTGGAAACGGAACTTTCCGAATTCGGGGATTTTTGTGATTTGGATGATTTACGCGGGAGAGAGATGGGTTTTTTATTGCCGTCATAAGCGCTTTTGCGTGGAGTCAGACATTTGCCATAAACAAATGTATGTCTTACGCGAAATATAGCTGGTTTAAGAACTTTACTGCGGAGCGAATCTTTCTTTTTCTTCAACCTGACGAATCAGGGCCATTTATGAACACTCATTCTTTCCTTGGCCAAGGAAGTCACCGTTTGACGTGTGGGTGTGGAGCACAGAAAGAGGCCGGTGTGACGCAGGCTTGTCCGCGGTCGAACAGGTGTGTGTATGAAGTCTGCAGCCCTGGTGATGCAATCGTCGATTCAGCCACCCCGCTCCAATCAACACAACTGCGCCGCTGATCACGAACAGGGATTCGCCAGCCTGACCATCTTCCCACCCAACGCGACCATATATCATTAGGAGGAATCCTATTCCGGACAGGATGAGCGGGGCCGGATTTCGATGGAGAGGGATGGTGAGTATTTGGCTTCCCAGGGCCAGGCAACCCACGATTCCCATAAGAATCCAGTCGAATATATGCGAGGTCTCCGGAAGGAAGCGGGCTGAGATTTCAGGCTGTGATCCGACGACAAGAGGAAGAACTAAGACTGCGAAAGGCGTCAATGAGCATTCGATGGCACAAATGAATGAGGCGGTCATTCCCGCGCGCGCAAGTTTGTCTTCGAGTGTGTTCATCAATTGTTCCTGTGTGAGAAAAGCGTAGGTTTACCTCATGATCACGGCAGGACGGGTTTCACATTAGGGAATGGTTTGCCTGAGCAGGATGAAAACATGATTTAACGTTGCTCTCCCCATCTTTACATGATATCGGGTCCTCTGTGACGGACTTGATCCGGCTCTGGCATATATCGCTGGTTCATGTCGTTGGAAAGTGAGGTGGATTGGCAGATGGTCGGCCGTAAATGACCATCCATTTTTATTTTCATGCAGATGAAAATTTTTTTCATTAGGCTTCCGTTTTTATGAATCGATGGGAGGAAAGCCGTCAATTGAATGCGATGCAAGTGAGCCGACTACCAAAAACGTATAAGGAAGCCTTACGGACAGCGGGTTACCGGTTTACCCGCCCGAGGCAGGCGGTCCTGCAGGTGCTACAAAGAGCCGACCATCCTTTGAGTGCCTTGGAGGTGTTTAGGCGATTGCAGGGAGATGATGTATCTATCGATCGGGTCACGGTATACCGGATTTTAGCGGTCCTGTCCCGGTTGGGATTGGTGGCGCAATTGGCGTTTGCCCAGGAGGGGCAATTCCGCTACGAATGGCGGGATGGGCGTGCTCTCTCCTACCATGTGCGTTGTCAGAAATGCGGAAGAATTGAATCGCTTTGTCTTCCCTCGTTGAAACGACTCAAATCCCTTATTAAAAGTAAGACCAGTTTCCTGGTGAATGACCAGTCTTTAGAATTCAACGGCTTGTGCCCCGACTGTCAATGAAGCCATGAAATCCCTTGGTCTTCATCTTTCAAAGATCGGGTCTTTGGCCTCTTTGGTTTGCGCCATCCATTGTGCCCTCACGCCGATAGTGCTGTTAAGTTTGCCCTTCATTCTTGCGCATTCGTCCGGGGAATGGAATGGGATTCTGGAAATGATGTTTGGTGAACGTACAGAATGGCTGTTCTTTGGAACGATCGGGCTTCTGGCAGGATTCGGATTGTTGACCACCTATTCCGTTCATCGTGACAAGCGGCCTGCTTGCGTATCCGGAATCGGTGTGGGGTTGTTGTTGATCTCGCGTGTGTGGATGGATCACCAAAGTCTCGGAGAGATCGCCCTGGATATTACGGGGGCAAGTGTTATCGCATGGGCTGGATTTTGGAACCGGCGGCTCTGCCGTTGCATAGGGTGCCCTTAACAGGAGTATAAACACAGGGCACGGTTTCTATGCGGGAATTGTGTCCTTTTGGGTCAGGGTGCCGGCAACCAGAGAACGAGAGGATTAAGAACCATGCGGAGCATTATGGTAAATCCAGCGGGGAATAAGCCCTTCGCAAAGACCCTGCCACATACAGCTGGTTATAACATACGCTCGAAAAAGAACTGCGTCGGATTCCTTGAGCATATTCCCCAAAGCCGCGGCTGTTCTTACTATCTGCCAAGCAGTACCACGCATCAGGTGGAGAGGGTCGGATCCGCCCCTAGATACAGGCGCCGATGAATTGAAATACTCCATGTGCCTTGGTTAAAGTGCTTCTATTGTTCTATTATTGAATTTGGCATGAAAACACAACACCAAATTATTGGATTTCTTCTTGCCGTCATCCTGGCTATCCTGCCTCTTTCTTCGGCATTGGGCGTCCAGCATGTCCTGGCCGGGGCAGACCTCGGCGGCCATGCCCACTCGGATTTCGATCTCTGTGATTGGGTACATATTCAGACGACAGGTTCCCTGTCGTTCGATGTGAATTCTTCATGGCTTTGTTTGTCTCGATCCGGCGATGTGGTGGTCCAAGCACCCTCATGTTTCAATAACCAGCCGGTTATTTCCTCCTGTTCACCTCGAGCTCCTCCCCAATCGTAATTTCCAGAATTTCTCAACCCGTATTTCGAAAAGCTGAAACTACCCCTGAGTTCCTTCAGGAATCTTGGACAGACGCGGATCTTCGTTCTGTCGATATCGGGATCTCGGGCGTCTCTGCTCTAGCTTGCGTCTTCATCCCGCCTCGCGAGATTTAGGCTATTAGGCAGATAGTTGACGATCCAGATAAGAGGATGACAGGTGCCGGAGCCGGCGTAAGTGGAGGCTGGTGTGAATAAAGACGATGCCGACCATTCCACAGGCAAGGGCCGGCTTCACGATAGAAAAGATGAGCAGCATTGTCAGAAAAACAGTCATTGTCGTGTGTGTTCTCATGGGTTGGTCTGTAGAGGCGATGGCTGAGGACATATTGATATGTTCGGCCGAATCTGGGCCTAGCTTGAGAGTGGACAAAGAGATTGATCCGGAAAAACCCTGGCCACAATACCGGGATTAAACGACCACTGATTGGTTAAAACGACCACTCGTCAGGTTAGCTTCGTGGAAATAATCTATCGGCTCTATGATGAGGCGCCAATTTTGGGAAGGAAAGGAAATGGATGTCATGGAACGATGCCATGTTGACTGAAGTGTCCGATTTCTCTGTCTCGTTTATCGCGCATGTCAGCGGGTACGCCATCGGCATGATTTTGTATGCCATGTTGTTGTGGCTGGTTTTCCAAGCGTTGCAGGAATCGACCCAAAAGGGTCAGAGCGAACCCTCTGCCCAATCACCCAGATGGCTTGCATGTTGGACGGCAATTTTAGGCTTGCTGTGGAATGTTGGAGCCCTGCTGGCCTTTCTGCTTCCGAATCTACACCTGACCGAACCGCTTCCGGTGTTGTATGCGCTGGCGGTCTCCGCCTTGGGGTTTCTTCCCGCTGTCGTTGTTCTGGCTATGGTTAAAACGCAGCCCATTGGCCTGCCTGCCTGGATTCGTCGATTGATTTCTGCATCCGGATTTGTGTTAAGCGGGTGGGCATCCCTGATGCACCTGCATGCTGCTCTAAGCGGGGAATCGGGGAGCATGTCCGGAGCAGCGCTCCAGGCCATGGTCTGGGGCTTTCTCGTGCTTTTGATCTGGCTTCTTGCTGTCAGGTTAAGGGCTGAGGGGTGGGATTATATGGGGGGAATCGTGGTGCTCTCCGGATTGGCCATTGCGGTCCTTCCCTTTAGTCAGCATGAGACCGGGGAATATTCCTGGGGCATGGAGGTTGTCGGTCATCACGCCAACCTCCTGTTGGCCTTGGCCATTCTCTATCAGGACTACCGCTTTGCTCTGGGAGACCTTTTCTTGAAGCGGGCGTTATCGTTTTTGGTGTTGGCCCTGGTGACGCTTGGTGCGTTGATCACCGTTGGGATTCCGGTGTTACGGCTCGACCCGGACAATGAAATGGTCAACCTATCCCGGCTTGGTGTTTTTTTTGCACTTTGGATCATCACTGCGTTGGCCTATCCCCATTTGCGAAAAGCGGTGATCTGGCTGGTGGATGTCGTTGTGTTGCGGCGTCCGGACTACGATCAGCTCAGGCAGGAGGTGGCGATCGAGGTTAATCAGGAGGAAGAGCCCGAACGGATTTTGTCCCATGTCGGCGCGTTACTCCAGCCAGCTCTGTTGGCCAGACAGATTACCTGGAGGCCTTGGAGACTGGACGGCGAGGCCGGGTCTGAATGGCCGGGCCAGGTCGGCTCCTTTGACGGGGATCGGGAGGAAGAATCTCTGGCCAGTGGAGCGGTCTCCGTTGGAAGCCTGGTCAGAAAAGGGAGCAGAGGGTCTTCTTTGGCCACGCCTTGCGGAGAAGAGTTCCTCGTGGTTATTCCAACGATGGAATTGCCTCAATACGTTCTGGTGATCCAGGGGTTTTTCCATCGAAGGCGATTGCTTTCGGACGATCTGGTCCTGTTGGAAGCCGTGGCCCATATCATTGCCAGAAGGATCGATGCGGTGCGTTCGGCCCACGAGCGCTGTGCCGTCGCCATTCGAGAGCAGGAAATGAGAAAACTGACCATTGAGGCGGAACTCCGGGCTCTGCGCACCCAATTGAATCCTCACTTTTTATTTAATGCCTTAACCACCATTGGCTATCTTATTCAAACGGCACCGGCGCGGGCGCTGGACACGCTCATGCGGCTGACGGAGTTGCTGAGAGGCGTGTTGAAGCATCTTGAGGGGGATTTTTCCACCTTGGGCCAGGAAGTGGATTTGGTCCAGGCTTATCTCATGATTGAACAGGCACGTTTCGAACGGCGGTTGGCCTATCAAGTCAATGTGCCGTCAAATTTACGGGATCTACGGGTGCCGGCTCTGGTGTTGCAACCACTGGTGGAAAATGCGGTGAAACACGGTATTCAAAAGTGTGCCAAGGGAGGGGTCATTAAAATCGAGGCCGAAGTGGAACAGCGGAAAAACGAAAATGATCACGGAGCATGGATAACTCCTGAGCTCGTAATTACGGTGCAGGATACGGGACATGGTCTGTCAGGGAAGGGGCAGGAGGCTGCCTGGGGAGCTGGGATCGGGTTGGCCAATATCAAGAAACGTTTGCAATTACATTATGGCGATCATGCCACGTTATCCATGCATCGAAACCCGAAGCTTGGCACGATTGTCCACATCCGTATTCCTCTTGTTCGTTCGAGCGATCTCCTGGCAGAAGAATCCGAATGTCTTCATTCCGTCCAGGGAGCGAAAGAATGAGCGGAAAAATCCGGGTCATTGTTGTTGATGATGAGCGGCCGGCACGGTCATTTCTGGCGACAACCTTGAAGACCCTGGATGATGTCGACATTGTGGGCGAAGCGGAGAACGGTGAGGACGCGATCAGCCTCATTCAACGGGAACAACCCGATCTGGCATTGCTGGATCTCCAAATGCCTGGAATGGATGGCCTCTCTATGGTCAAGGCCATTAAAAAGGGGCATATTCCGTTGATTGCGTTTGTCACTGCTCACAATGAATATGCCATTGAAGCGTTTGATATCGAGGCCATCGACTACTTGTTGAAACCGGTCGATCGCTTGCGACTGCGAAAAACCATCAAACGGGCAAAGGAGCGTTTGGAACGGGATGATGTCATGGCGAATGAATTGGAAGCTCGACCGCGCGGCCAGGAGGGGAGCCCTCCGGAGGATTCGGATTACATGGACCGTCTCCCGATCAAAAAGAAGGAAGAGATCATTTTCCTGCCGGTCAATCAGATTGCCTCTATCGTCTCGGATGGAGAGTTGATGCATATCACCACGATTCGAAAGGAACGTCATACCATCAGCCATCGGCTCAAGGCTCTTGAGGCCAGACTGGATCCCAGACGATTCGTGCGTTTGGGTCGCGGGACTTTGGTCAATGTGGAGTCGATATGCCGGGTGGCTACTATGCCGGGAGGGTCGTATGTCGTCACCTTGACCAATACCCAACAACTCAGAGTCAGTCGCAGTCAGTCACGTTTTTTACGGCACCAAATCTTGAGGTTATAAGAAGCCTGCCTTGAGGACCGGTCCCTTGCCGGTTCTCCCTTCCCCCTCTGCCGTAATCCATTCATTCAGGCCAATCAACCGCTCATGAAATTATATGACCGTTCATAAAAAAAGACTGTGGATTACGCGCATCCCGCCTTTATAAATTGACTGGTATTCGAAATGAAAGTTTATGGAAAGCCGTGTAGTCCGTTCAGTGACAGGTTTCCGGAAATCGTAAGTCTCAGGCGAGTGCCCGGACGCTCGAAGGAGGATTGGTCCTCTTTGGCCCCAGAAGGGTGCATGAGGTGTCAACTTTACTCAAAGGAGGGTTTTCCCATGTTTAAAAAGTTACGTAGTCAAGCAGGCGCGGCGTTGGTGGAATATAGTCTCCTCGTCGCGGGAATTGCCTTAATCGGAGCGGCCGCCGTGGCGGTATTCGGCCACAAAACCTCGGATATGATGGCCGCGGTCGCTGCGGTGTTGCCCGGGGCGCATGCTGACGATAATGGCCCCATTGTCAGCGGTAAGATTATTGAAACCGCAGATGGTCAAGGACCTGGTGGAAATGCCATTGCCTTGGATATTGGCGGCATTGTTGCCAACGCCGGCACCGAACGGCTAGGAAATAGCTTTGGGACCACTACGAGTATTTCGACATTGGTTGTCGAAGCTCAATCCGAGTAAGCTCCCTAGGGTTTGTACATGCATGCGAGTAAAAAGCCTTCCCGGTCGAGTCAGGCCGGGAAGGCTTTTTGTTGTCTGTCGAGCACATTCAAAAGGTTGGGGATGCAAGTCATTTTGACAATTAATGATAGTGAAGTCGTCTCGAGGCACTAATAGGATCCCGGAGAAGTCCTCAGACGGCGTTCCTAGCCTGCGCCGCAGAACGAAAGGCGCGCCAACCAAGTCGTGGTGGACGAGCCAAAACGGGGCAATTCTGAGCATCCTGCTTGCGTCATCTCTGTCGTTTGAAACTTTGCTCCCTCTGTCGCTTTCAGCATGCAAAAATAGTTGTTCCGTAATCTGCCTCAAACGGGTCCATATCGGTAGGGTTATGGGATCGCGGAGCATGTAGCGACATTCAGGTTGCCCTGAGAGATGATTCAACAACCAAATGACTAACGCCCACAACTCAGGCCAATCCGAATGTTGTAAGCATATGAGGGTGATACGTCACCCCACCCGGGTTACATACCAATTGCTTAGGGCTAGCGTTAACCAGTCCCGTTTTGTTGGGCAAACCCAGAGTTTGTAAGAGACCTACACTGTTCTTCGCTCTCTCACCGGTTTTCCCCTCCACCACTTCAATCCAGTCATATAGGCCATTAACTGCTCATGACATGAATGTAACTGTTCAAAAAAAGAAAGTGGAATGCATGAGATGGCGACCTTATAAGTGAACAGATAAGGGTGCCTTCTAAAATTCCATTAACCCATTCAGTCAAAAACTAATTCCGGATTACCGGGTCTTGGGCGAGCGCCCGGACGCTTGAAGGAGGATTGGTCCTCTTTGACCCTCCAGGGTCCTTAAGGCGTCAATATCACTTACAAGGAGGGTTTTCGTATGTTTAAAAAGTTACGTAGTCAAGCGGGCGCGGCGTTGGTGGAATATAGCCTTCTCGTCGCGGGAATTGCCTTGATCGGAGCTGCCGCCGTGTCGGTATTCGGCCACAAAACCTCGGATATGATGGCCGCGGTCGCTGCGGTGTTGCCCGGGGCACATGCTGACGATAATGCCCCGATTGTCGCAGGAAAAATCATTGAAACCAGTGTAGATGGTGGACCCGGTGGCGATGCCATTGCCTTGGATATTGGCGGCATTGTTGCCAACGCCGGCACCGAACGGCTAGGAAATAATCTTGGGACCACTACGAGTATTTCGACATTGGTTGTCGAAGCTCAAGCTGAGTAAGCTCCCAAGGGTTTGTGTATGCACGCGAGTGAAAAGCCTTCCCGGTCGAGTCAGGCCGGGAAGGCTTTTTGTTTGAGCCGTCCATTGGTAAAAAATAGCCGTTCATTGGATGACTCTGACAGTCCAGAAGAATCACCTCGTGGGCGAGCGAAGCAATCTCCTATAAGACCTTTACAGTCGGACCATACAAGCCCTTGCAGGACATGTGGGGGAAGAGCGGATTGGGCCTGGAGCAAGATAGAACCGGTGTGTAGATGAACGAGGGTATAACGAATAAAATGAAAGATAATCCAGCTGGATTGCCAAAGCCTGTCACTCTGGGCTATCAGAATATCCGGCGCATGAGCCTCCTGGTGAGCGGGATTTTTCTGCTTCTTCTTCCCACCGCAATAGCCCAAACGCCCTCTTCGAAGCTATCCCCAACGACAATAGTTCTTAAAAAATCCCCGGAGTCTCCTACCCCTTTGCCCGTGATTGTGGCCCAACACCGACGTGTGTTGATTGATGATCCGGTGCAGCGGGTTGCGGTGGGCGATACGTCCATCGTTTCGGCTCAGTTGATTAACAATAAGGAAATCTTGTTTCTTGGTCAGCGGCCCGGACGCACCTCGGTCATTGTCTGGCTTCAGTCAGGAGCGATTCGTCATTATCAATGCAATGTGCAGTTGGATCTTTCCGTTCTGCATGCGGCTTTGCATAACGTTCATCCCAGCATCGGTGTGACCAGCGCTCCGGACCGTGACGCCTTGATCCTGACCGGAAAGGTTCCTGATGTGACCTATTCTCAGGCGGCGGAGGGAATCGCGCAGAAATATGTGAATGCCAGAACGGGAGAAAGAAAGGCAGGTCAAGGGCCCTTTGTGAAAAGTTCCGACGGGCAGCGGGCAAATCAATCTCAGCCCGGAAGTTCGAGTCAATCCTCGGGATCATCCAGCTCTTCTTCCGATGATGAGGGGGATGGAGAATCCCCATCAAGCGATTCCTCCGCCCACATTGAAGTCGCGGAGGCCATCCCGGTCGGCGGCACCATTATCAATCTGATTCAATTGGATACGTTGCCGGCTACTCCCGAGGAGCGCATGCAAGAGGCAATTCGGAATCTTGGGGGTGAGCAGGTGACGGTGCGGCGAGTCAAACGAGGTATTGTGCGTGATGATGAGCAGGATGTCTTTGTCCTGGAGGGGTCGGTGAAAAATCAAGTGGCCCTCTTGCGTGTGCTGGAGGTGGGTTCCCGAATGCTGACCGGCCACGGCGCCACGCGACATAGTATTCGCGTGGTGGGTGATGAAGCGGGGGCGTTGGCCGGTCGATTGGGACAACAGCAAGGGGGGCAGCAAGGGCAGCAAGGGCGAATGATGATTGGTGGGGGCGGCGGTGGAATTGGCCAGCTGTTTGGAGGGGCAGGTAGGTCGGGGCGCGTCAGTAACCTGGTGCAATCGAATCTGGGCCGGGCCAAAGTGATCGAAGCGGCCAATGGGCGCATTATTTCTTTTCTTCATGTGAGGGATCTTCCGCAAATTCGGGTCAACATTAAACTCTATGAAGTCAATCGGACAAAACTGCGATCCTATGGCTCGGATTTTGTCGGGACCTTTGACAATTTCGGGTCAGCCCCCGAGTCCGGGGCCCGAAACATTTTGGGCTTTCTGACCGGTACGCTTGTAGCCGACACGTTTATTCGAAGCGGCGAGTTTGCCATTCGATCAGTCTTCACCTATTTGGAGAGTCTGGATTTGGCGCGAAGCCTGGCTTCTCCTTCGCTCACCGTGCTGTCTGGAGAAATTGCCGCCTTTCTGGTTGGAGGAGAAGTCCCGATCGAGCAGGCATTTTCCCCGTTTTTCGGCGGTGGAGATATCACTGGTGCGGCAGGGGTTTTTCAGTTTGTCACGTTTCGTGAATTCGGGATCTCCCTCCGTGTTCGCGCGCTGGTGGGGGAAGACGGGGATCTCACAATCGATGCGGTTCCGCAAGTGGTGACACCTGATTTGACCTTGACGGCGGGCATTGAAGAGGCCACGGGAACCAATCAACCCACGACAGCATTCAAAAACCGGTCCATGCAGACGAGTGCACGCATGCAGGATGGCCAGGCCATCCTGATTGGAGGCCTCCTCTCGCGTGACAAATCAGATCAGCAGGACTTTATTCCTGGAGTTCGTGACATCCCGGGGTTGGGTTGGTTGTTTCGACGGTTTACGCAAAACGACGAAGAGGTTGAACTGGTTATTGTCATTCATCCTGTCATTATGAGGGAGCCGATTCCCGAGGTGGGCCTCTGGGCTTTTCCCGCTCTCACCGACTATCGACCGGCTTGGGAATTCAAGTCATGGCCGGCACCTGAGGAGAAAGGCTTGTGAAGTGGAGTGTAAAAGCCTTGATGACAAAGGCTCATCCATCCTTCGGTCCGGTGGCATCACAACGTGGCGGGGTACTCATTGAATTTGCCTTTCTGTCGTTGGTGTTCTATGTGCTGGTTGCGTTGGTTGTGGACATCGGAAGAATGGTATTTGCCGCTCAAGTGCTCCAGGATGCTGCCCGTGTGGCCGCCCGCGAATTGGCATTGGTCCCCCTTCCCGCCGCCATGACCTTTGAGCAAGCGTTGGAGGATCCAACGGTCCTGGCTCAGGTATTCGATCCGGCCTTGCTGGTCATCGATCTCGACACGTTTGGCGATGACGATGTGGCGTTTCAAGCGTTTCTGGATCAGTTGCCCATGGTCAATAAAATGTTGAGACCGCTCATGATTTTCGAACAGGCTGAAATACAAGGTTCCAGCCGTCGATTGCTGAGGTTTCCCGGTGCGCTGTTGAATGATCCTTCGGCCCCGAGTGGTCTGGGAGTGGGAATTCCACGGGTGGAATCCCGCGGGGCGGATGGCGTGGAAGCCATTCGATGGGTTCCGGTTCTTGAAGAAATCACGAACGGCTCTTTCAGTCTGGTGCCACTTGACCCCGAGAATCCGCCTCCTCAACGGGGTCTGGTGGCGGTTCGCATCAATTATCCGTTTCAAGCGGCGATGTTGAGCGGGTTTCAGCAAGGTCCGGGAGGCCCGTTTGAACCGAACCTGGACAATCGCATTCAAGCGGACGATGAAAGCGTAGACGATTCCATAAATGCTCCGCCACGGGGGACTCCATTTGGGGTTGGTGACTTGCCTGAAGTAGGCGTGTACGGCGGACGTTTTGGCCTTGGAGGACAATTGGCTTTTGGCGGTGAAACGCTCAGGCCCTACAGGAAGCTTCTTTCCGCTCAAGCCATTTCCAGGCGGGAGGTGTTCTTATGAAAACTGCCGGGTTTCATCCGCGATCGCCGTGGGTCAGATTCGTGTCGTCCCCGTTTTTTTTGGCGGGCATGCTTGTCGTGATTCTAGGGGGATTGTGGGTGTCCGGCCTGGTGAACCCTTGCTGGTTCGGAGTGAATTGCGGGCCTTCCACGGAGGGGCTGGTTGCCGTTCCGGTCAGCGCGCAAACGATTCCGGCGTTCACCCAATTGAACCGTCAACATGTGTGGAATGCCGGAAAAGGGCAGCCGGCTGTCGTGCTGCTTCCCCCGGAACAGGTGACCGAGGCAATGAAAACCAATTTAACGGACATTCTCGGTCGTGTCCTTGGGCGAGAGAAGCCTGCCGGATATGTTTTCACGGAAGTCGATTTTCTGCCGCGTGGTTCCCGTCCTGGGTTAGTCGGGGGGATTCCCCCAGGGAAGCGGGCGGTGCGGGTCGAAGCCGGTCAGGTCAGCGGGTTATATGGCCTGAATCCCGGAGATCGCTTCGACCTGATCGCGACATTGCCGATCGACGCGGATGGGAAGGACAACTCATTGACCATGGGAGGAGTCTATGGTCAACAATTAGCGCTCCAGGCGAATTTACATAATTGGGCCAAACAAGCCACCGTGCGGGTGCTGGTGCAAAACGGTGTGCTGGTTCAACCGTTGACGACCCGGGAAATTCCTCTCTCGATGAATACGCTGACCCAGGGTCTTGTGGTCAAAAAGAAGCCTGTTCAAGAAATCGTCATCGCGGTGGACCCGGAAGAAGTGGCTTCATTGACCGAAGCCGTGGCTGTGAAGGCCGAGATTACGACCATTCCTCGTTCAGGACATCCGGACGATCCCGGGGACAGCGAGACACCGGAATCCCAACCCTGGAGCCCCTTTGGGAATACGTTGGCTTTAGGGAAGTCGTCTGGCGGGATTTCAAAAAATGGAAATACGGAATCTTCGCTCACGTTTGTGGAAACCTTGAACGGATCGGGAGAACGGGAGTTAATTACCGTGCCTGTTGCGTCGGATCAGGAGAAATAGTGCGATGTTATACACGATGCGCGTTCATGCTTGAACGCGACACGGTACTCTTTAGGAATGTCAGGCTATGTTGGTGCTGTTCGTCTTGCTGGTTTGGGGAATGCTGGGTATTGGCTCCTTAGTGATCGATTGGGGGTATGTCAATCTCACCAGAGTGCAAATGCAAAATGTTGCAGATGCTGCGGCGGGGGAAGGCTTGCGTCTGCGTGATGTGGCCCCAGAGGATCCGGTTGCCAGTGATCTCAACCGCCGGGTGGCGGTGAGCCAGCTGGCCGCATGGACATATGATGATGACTTTGATCTGACCGACGATCTCCTGCAGTTTGGTGCGGGGCCTGATGTGTTCCTGACTGGAGGACAAACCGACCTCAATGCGATGCAGACATTAGACGTCCCGCCGGCCCCCGTCTACAAACCGGTATTGCAATGGAATGATGAAGCCAATGCCCGACATGGCGATATGGTCAGCGGGACGTTTGGGATTCCCGATCCCGGTTGTTCGGTGGAAGCCCCGCGCCGGGAATGTGCAAATTATACCCGGATCGATTTCGTCCCGGCTGAAGTGAACGCCAGTCCGATGGCCGATGCCTTTCTCGTGCGATTGCGGCGCTCCATAAAACCGGAACCCTTTCAAGGTCCGGCCGGCGTCGATAATGTGCCGGGAGTGAGTTCGGCCGGCCCGACCCTGCCGCTGGTGTTAGGACTTGGCTCACCTCTCCAGGCCCAAATCGATTCGCCTGGAATTCGTTTTACGGGCCTAACCGTGCGGGCGACAGCCATTGCCGATGCCCGCCCTGTTCGAGGAGTGGGTCTGCCGGATAGTTTGTCCGAGCCTCCCCGTCTGGGTGTTGCCCCGTTTGCGCTTGCCCGTGCAGCCTGGCGGGATTCTCTGGTGGTGGATGTTCCCAGTTCGGGCACTGTGAATGTTTCAGGCGTCGTGGAGGTTGGGTCCACAGTTGTCGGTCGGTTTCTCTTTCCGGTCACGAGCATTGGCGAACCTGTTCATGCTCGATTCCCTGAGGGAGGACGGGTGACGATCGACGGGTATGCGCCTCTCTACGAAGATTTTTTGGGGACGGAACGGGTGGTGGGATTTGCGCGGGTTGAAATGACCGGCACCGCGCCCGGTTCGGTACAGATTATCAGGCGACCGGGTCAAGTGGCTGTAGAAAATGCCACCGTCTCTCTCCTGCCTGCGTTTCCCCTTCTGCCGGAACCCGAATTGGCATTGTTGCTTTATGTTAATCGTGACATTCAGAAAGAGGGAGCCCTGCTGGCTCCGGCGCTGGTTCGTTAAGGAGCAAACGTGCAATGGAAACGAATCTCCATATCCTCGTGGTAGGGAAATCCCCTGGACTCCGCGCGGAATTTGATTCCGCGCTTCAGGGTGTGGGCAGTTACCGATGCGTCACGGTCTATGCCGAGTCATTCCGTCATGCGGAAGAGCTAGCCAGGAACCGCCGGCCTCAATTGATTTGTGTCGAGATGAATGGAGATCTTCGCGGCATGAAGGAGTTTACGATTGATGTGTCTCAGATGTTGCCGGGAACCGCTATCGCCGGCTTGTACAAGCCCGATCTTTTTGAATCCGATCAATCGGAAAGCGCATTTATTCTTGAAGGCGTCCGGGCGCGTATTCAGGATTTCCTCCGGCACCCGCTCTCCAGCACCGAAATTCGACAGGTCCTCGACCGGGTTTTTGTGCAGGGAAAGACCAAATCCAGCCTGTCCCCGCTCGGCCATATCGTCTCGTTTGTCAGCAACAAAGGGGGAGTGGGGAAATCGACGATTTCAGTCAATATGGCGTGTTTGCTGGCCAGTCGCCATCCCGGCCAGGTGTTGCTGGTGGATGCGTCTTTGCAGTTGGGCGTTGCCGCAGTGATGCTTGATCTGAATCCCCGAACGACCATTGTGGACGCCGTTCGTGAAAAAGGACGTCTTGATGAGACGTTGCTTCGCGAATTGACCGTGTCTCATCCGTGCGGGTTGGCGCTTCTGGCCGCGCCGGGGGATGCGGCCGAAGCGTCTGAGGTGGATGAGGAATCCATGTATCGTATTTTGAACTTAGCGCGGCGAACGTTCATGTACGTGGTGGTTGATACGTTCCCCATGTTGGATAGTGTCGTGATGACGGTGTTGGATCTGTCCACCTTTACCTATGTCGTGATGCAGGGAACGGCGCCCAATGTCATTGGCACGGCCAAACTGCTTCCAATTTTGGAGGGGCTTGGATGTCCGGTCGAGCGTCAGCGTTTGGTTCTGAATCAGAACTACCGGAATTTTGCCGGAAATTTGACGCAAACGGAGATTGAGGAGCGGTTGATGAGAGAATTTCATTATGCCTTTCCCTATCAAAAGAAACTGTTAACCTGCGCCAATCTCGGGGAACCGTATATTCTCCAAACTACCCGATACTTCGGGTTCGGACGTAGCGCCTATCTGTTGGTTGGGGAAATTGAGCAGTTAGCGGACCGGGCGGTTGCCGCGGAAATTGATCACTTGGCGAAACTGATGAACGAGGAGCCGGCCTGACCGTTCCATTACCATGAGCGAACAGGATTTTCCATTACCTTCGTCATCAGAGAGCCGGCCGCCCGTTCCGTTTGGAAAATCATTAAGTGCGGATACGGCCTCGAGGCTCAAGGCTGCGCTGAAACGTCCGGCGATGAACGTGGTCAAAGACGAAGCATTGCTGGATGATCCACTGGCGCGAGTCAAGCATGCCGATTTTCTGTCGATAAAAAGCGCCCTTCAGGAGCGACTCCTGAATGAAATCGGAGAACATTTGGCCGCTGGACTCAATCATGAGGATGTATCGGCCGTAGTGAAGGAGTTTACCGCGCGGATTTTAGAATCGGAGCACATTCCCTTGAATCAGGCGGAGCAGGGACGGCTGGCCGAAGAATTGACCGAGGAAGCCATTGGTTTGGGGCCCTTGACTCCGCTGTTGGCCGATCCGGCTGTGACGGATATTCTTGTCAACGGCCACCAGTCAGTCTATGTGGAGCGGTATGGCCGGTTGGAAAAAACTGACGTTCAGTTTCTGGACGACGATCATGTGATTCGGGTGATCGAGCGGATTGCGGCGCAAATGGGCCGGAGGGTGGATACGGCCTCTCCAATGGTGGATCTACGCCTGGCGGATGGCACGCGGGTTAATGCCACCCTGCCTCCGGCGACGATCGATGGGCCGACCCTCTCCATTCGGCGGTTTGGCGTCCGTCGGCTCCGGCGGAATGATCTCCTGGGACTGGGAACGCTGTCGCCGGATATGGCGACGTTTCTGGAGCTTGTGGTTCGTGGCAAGAAAAATCTTCTGATTTCAGGTGGAACGGGGGCCGGGAAATCCACCTTGTTGGGGGCGTTGTCGGAGGCTATTCCCTTTCACGAGCGCATCATTACGATTGAAGATACCGCGGAATTACACCTGGATCAGGAACATGTGGTCCGGATGGAAACCCGCCAGCCGAATATCGAGGGCAAAGGGCGGATTTTGGCTAGGGATCTGGTGGTGAATGCCTTACGGATGCGGCCGGACCGGATCATCGTCGGGGAAGTTCGTGGACCGGAATCCCTGGATATGTTGCAAGCTATGAATACCGGTCATGAAGGCAGCATGAGCACGGTTCACGCCAATTCCCCCCGTGATGCGTTGTCGCGGTTGGAAACCATGGTGCTTTTTGCGGGCACGGAATTGCCTTCCCGCGCCATTCGAGAGCAAATGGTTTCTGCCCTTCATCTTATTATTCAGGTCCGGCGGTATGAAGACGGCGTGCGCCGGATCGAAACGATTGCGGAAATGACCGGCATGGAGGGCCTGACCCCTCTCATGCAGGACATCTTTCAGTTCCGGCGGCGCGGGTTTCGGGGAAAGCGTGTGGCCGGAGAATTTGTGCCGACCGGTATCGTTCCAAGAGTGGTTGAAGAATTGCGTGAACAGCATATCGACATTCCCCTGTCCCTGTTTACCGGAGGAAGAGATCTCCATGGGTTTTCGTGAATTTGCGGGGTTGATGGCGATTGGTCTGATTGTCGGGCTGTCCGTTTGGTGGTGGAGAAACTTCTCTTTTCGGGTGGCCACTCAGGCCAGGCTTGCGCAGGATGGGGCAGGGCGGGAATCCCCTCAGACCGGTCGGTCGGTCCGGCGCGTATTCCCTCCCCGTTATCGTATCATTCCCGCGTGTCTAGGAGTGGGGGCAAGTGTTGGCCTATTTTATTTCGTGGAGTTCTCTCCCCCGTTTGCCGGAGCCGCAGGGCTGATGCTTGGAGTGTTAGGATTTTTACTGGAGTCTATTATTGCCGGCAAGCGCTTGAGCCGCATTGAAACCCAATTGGCCGATTCGATCGATCTAATGGTGGGGGCCTTACAGGCGGGGTTATCACTCCCCAAGGCGCTGGATACTGCTCGACAGGAGTCTGTCGCGCCTCTACGGCCGTATTTGGATAACCTTGTGCGAAAAATCCGTCTGGGAGAAAACCCCGCAACTGCAGTTCGAGAATTGGGAGAGCGGGTTCCGTTGGAAACCTTTCAACTGTTTTCGCTGACGCTCTCGGCCCAGTGGTGGACAGGAGGGAGTTTGGCCCCCACCTTGTCCGTTGTGGGAAGAACGATTCGGGACCGGATTGAACTCTCCCGGCGTATTCGGACCCAAGCCGTAGAGGCTAAAGCCTCGGTGATCGGGGTGTTGGCCATATCCTATGTGTTGACGTTCATCATGTGGAGGGCGAATCCCCGCCCGTTAGAGAATTTTTTCAATAGTGACATCGGATCCTTGCTGGCGGGAGCAGCTATCGGATTGCAAGCGTTGGGCATCGTGTGGATTAACCGGATCAGTCAGGTCAAATTTTAGGTGAGGTCGTCATGAATCAAATGTGGTATTTCGGCCTGATTATTGTCGCGATTGTGGCATCAGTCATGTTGACGCCCTGGGCGGGTATGTTTGTCGCGCTTCTTCTGCTGTTGTTCGGAATGGTTTCTTGGGCAAGTCGTCACCGGAGTGTTGAGCGGGTGCGGGACACTCTGGAGTCGGAACGTTCTGTTCTGGAACTTGGACGGGCACGCTCCGAGTGGTGGCTGCGCCGGTGGTTGTTTTTGTCGGGGTTTCGAGGGCGATTGGCGCCCGTGATCTTTATGGGACTTACCGGAGGAGCGCTAGCTCTGGGAATCGCGAGTGCATATATCATGAACCGGTCTGGAGTGGTCGATGTGATGGTGGTGCCACTGCAGGGTATTCCAGGAGGAATCGGGGAGGCTTTTATTTCCGTGGCCTATGCGGGCCCCTGGATCGTGCTTTCCCTGTTAGCCAGCATTCCATTGCTGGTGGTTCGTGCGTCCCGTCGCCAACGGGTCATGGATGTCGACCATGACCTTCCTTTGATGCTGGAATTGCTGGCCACGCTGACAGAAGGGGGACTGAGTTTTGATGCGGCCCTGAATAAAATACTCGGGGCCCAGTTTCGCACCAGGCCTTTGTCGCAGGAGTTTCGTACCTACCATCGAGAACTGCAGCTGGGTGTGTCCAGATTGCAGGGTCTTCGACGGCTGGCCTACCGTTTGGAAGTGACTTCCGTCTCGTTCCTGATTTCCGCATTGATTCAAAGCGAACAAGTAGGGGCAAGTATTGCCACGACGCTTCGCCGTCAGGCCGACGATCTCCGGAACCGTCGCCGAGAGCAGGCTTTGATGCTTGCTCAAGCCCTTCCCGTCAAATTGGTGGTTCCGCTCATTCTTTGCTTTCTCCCGGGAATATTCGTGTCCACGCTCGGTCCCTCGTTACATCAACTGGTGAACCTTGTGAGCGGGATGACGGGAGGGATTCGGTAATGGTCTGGCCTGTGAGGCCCTACACAGCAGAGGAGTCGACGTGAAGTTGTGGGCTGCCTCTGGGTTGATAGTTGGTCTGCTTGTCTGTTCGGCGTGCGCCGATGCCCCTTATCTTCGAAATCAATACGAAACGGCCTGCACGTTACCCGATCTTCAACTGGCCGAAGCGTGGGACTTGCTGGAGGAAGCCCGATCGACCTCTGGCGGATGCGACCGCGATGCCCGCGGAATGGATCGTTGCCGTGCGCTGCGCGGTGAAATTGAAAGAATTGCGTTTGTTTGTCCAAACCACATTCCTTCTTTGATGACGACGGCTGTTCTGGCCTATGAGGACAGGGACTTGGGGAAAGCCGGGGAACGGCTCACATCCATTTTGGATTTGGTCAAAGTGCATCCGGATGCCGCGGTGTTACGGGCACGGATTGCTCTGGAAGAAGGGAATCTTCCGTTCGCCCTTACCTTCCTGAAACAGCGCATGGAGCTGTCTCCTGACCATGCTCAGCTCCGGGAGGTGTATGCGGCCACCCTGTTTCTTTCCGGGCGACTTGAAGAAGCCAGGACTCAATTGGCGGTGGCCGAACAACTCGGGGCCCCTCGATGGCGGGTTGCATATCATCTCGGGCTGTTTGAAGAACGGAAGGGAGAGCTACAGAAAGCGCGCCTCCTGTACCAGGAATCTGCGGATTTAAAGGCTGATTGGAATCTACCCATTTCCCGGTTGCACGGGCTATTGGCCAAGCCTCTTTCAGATAAAAAGCCGTCTGCTCTGGATGGAGGTTATTTCGAGCTTCCTTCGCTTCTCAAGTAGAAGCATGTTGTTTCGGCTACGAAACCCGCGCTCTCCCTGGCCGGTCGCACATCAAAGTTGAGGAGGAAAAATCTCAAGTGGCTCTCTTTTCTTGAGTGATTAAGGACAGGTGCTGCCCTTTTACTCTGGCTCATGTGTTGCGTGGTTGTCTCTTTCTGTTGCCTGATGTTTGGAGGCAGAAGTCATGTTCGGGCAAGACCAGGTTGAATGATTCCCCTCTATTGTTAAAGAGATGCCACGGCATCCCGGATTTGTGTTGTTGCGCGAAGGTGAGGGTCTTCCCCTCTGGTTGTCCATGTTTCAACCATGGATGGTGTAATGCATAGGCTTTGCCCAAAGGTGAGAGTGATGGGATGACGCTTAGGGGTCTTAGCATCTGGGGGCCAGACCTCAAAACTTCCATCAATTTTGACCGGGATAATGGGGATGTGTAATTCACAGGCAAGAACCCCGAGACCTTTTTTAAAGGGTAGGAGTCGTCCATCAAGGCTTCGCTCTCCTTCCGGAAAAATAAGGAGACTTTTTCCCTTCCGGAGAAGGGCGACTGAGGCCTTGAGAACTGTCACCATGGGCGTCTCCGGCCCCACGGGAATCACATGACCCACGCGTGCGACCCATCGACGAAACGGTGATCGAAAAAAGGGTTCCCAGCCAAGAGTGTAAAGTTGTGAAAAGGTGGATGGTGGCACAGTCCCCAAAATAATAAAGGGATCAATAAAACTCAGATGGTTGGCCGCCAGGATAAAAGGTCCCTCTTTGGGTAGATGTGTGAGGCCTTTGACAGTCAATGGAAAGACTATGCGGGAGAAGCTTCCTACGATAGCCATTCCTATTTGTCCGATGATTTTATTCCCTCTGGAAAGCGGAGCGAGGACTGTTTTTGTCAGGGCTGGAGGGAGTGGGGTTTCAAAGATTTGATGCCAGGAGGAGGTGGTTTCTGTCTGTGCGGCGGGAATTTGCTGGAGGGCCATGAGCTTGGTAATAACATCACGCACCGTGACGATTTCTCCCATGAACGTTTCCGGGACCGGCCCCAACCGGCTTTCGAGGGCGGCTTGAAATTCGACGCGTTTCAACGAGTCGAATCCCAAGTCCAGATCCAGGTGATCGTCCAATCGTAGGGCGCGGTCTGCCGAAATCAGTCTGTTAAGCGTTTGAATAACCGCTTGGCCTATGGTTGTTTCGCGAATCTCCTGGTCCGTCTCAGGTTCCTGCTCCGGTGCGGGTTCAACTGCAGTCTGTTTTGTTTGAGTCATGGCAAGAACAAGATGCCGTTGGATTTTCCCTAAACGTGTACGGGGGAGGGGATCTTTGATGAAGGTCACACCACTAATCCGTTTGTATGGGGGAAGGGTTGCGGCGACACTATTGAGTGCATCTTTGATGTAGGTGGCGGAGTCATGGATTTTGTGTTCTCGTAAATAATCAAAATTTGGTACGACCACGGCATGAAGATGTTCGCCTTCCCCACCAGCACGGGGGAGCCCAAGGATGCAGAGTTCGGTAATTGCAGGATTCTGTTTGTAGGCTTCTTCCAATTCTTCGGGAAGAATGTTTTTCCCTCCAGGTGTGACGATCAGTTCCTTGATTCGTCCGGTGAGAAACAGGTATCCGTCTGAGTCCAGATAGCCTAGATCTCCGGTATGAAACCAGCCATCACGAATAGCCTCGGCTGTTTCAGCTGGTGCTTGGTCGTAGCCCTTCATCAAATTGGGTCCTCGTACCACCACTTCGCCAATTCCTGATTCGTTCGGCTGATCGATTCGCACCTCGACGCTGGCGAGTGGTGGGCCGACGGAGCCCGGTTTCAGGCGAGACAAGGAACTGAAGGCAACCACGGGCGCCGTTTCCGTGAGCCCGTACCCTTCACGAACCGTAAATCCCAGATTGCCTAAATCCTTCGAAATTTGTGGATCGAGTTTGGCTCCGCCGCTGCATAAAAGGTGAAGCGAGGGCCCAAACCGGCGGTGAACAGGAGCAAAAAACCGTCGTCCGGGATTCCATCTGGTATGGGTTCTCACAAAATCCGACAGGCTGAGTAGAAGCCTGATGATCCAACGGACCAATCCCGGACGTCGGTCGAGTTCTTCAAAAATCGATCGACGAATCATGGTAAAAATTTGTGGGACCCCTACGGCGATCGTGATCCCGGTCTCATGAATACATTGCACCAGATCCGGCCCCTTGAGTGATGATAGGAAGGTCATTCTTGCACCCAGGAATATGGGAACGAGGTAGGCGATCATGAAGGGATAGGCATGGTGTAGCGGGAGCATCACTAGGAAGTTATCTTCCGGCCCCGCTAAGTCTTTTCCAATAATGTCTTTGGCGTTGGCCATAAAATTCCGGTGAGTGAGTAGCACGCCTTTAGGTTTTTTGGTTGTGCCAGAGGTATAAAGTAACGAAGCCACGTCGTCCGGATTCACTCGCAGGTCAACGGAGGGTTTTTCCTGTCCTTGTTCCATGAGGTCCTTCATGGACAGGTGGTGAGATTCTGTAAGGGAATCCATGTTCACGACGGTGATGGTGGCTGGAAGGTTTCGGATCAGGTCTACGGTTTTTGAGCTCACGAAGACAAACCGACTGTTGGACGTGGTGAGGAAGGACAGAAGTTGCTCCTGTGGCATCTGAATATCCAGGGGAACGGCTGTGGCGCCGACGGTGAGAATGCTGAGATGAGCGATCACCCATTCCGGACAATTTTCAGCCACAATGGCGACGCGATGCCCCGGATGAAGTCCATGCTCATGAAGACTGCTTGCCAGTCCCCGAACAAGCTTCGACACTTCCCCGTAGGTCTGTTGTCGATAGTCATCCCCTTCTTTTATTTGCAGGACCACATGATCGGCGGCGATTGCCGAGAGTGCGAAAAACGCCTCAGGAATCGTATCTGGAAGGTGAGTGGGAGCGATGAGAGGAGCCTGCATCGTTTGAGTCTCCTAAAAGGGATGCCAAGAAAAGATGCAAAAGCAAGTCTACCCGAATGGGGGCATGGTTCCAAGACAAGACTTGGGTAGCGGAAACCGACTCTAAAAAAGCGGCAGATTGTTGTGATGAATATTACTCAGCAGGAAGAGCGAAGATTTAATACACACCAGGCTACAAAAGCTTAACAAAAAAGCAAAAAAATCCGAAAAAGCCAGGAGATTTCTATTTAGGCGCCTGGTGTTTTGCGGTCGCTCCCTAACTGGTTATTTTGTTTTTTTCTTAAAAAAGGGATTGTTCTATGCCGTTCTTTAAAGTTGAAGATACCCGGGATCTTTGTGTCGGGACGTTTGTCAAACTGGAAGGGTCCTGGTTCAGCCATCCTTTTCCCACGAACACCTTTCAAATCAAATCCTCTGATGATCTGGCCACCATTCAAGCCCTCAAAAATGTCGTCATTCTCCAAGATCCCGACCGGTCCGCCTTGCTAGAGGCTGAGGAGGATTCAGATCAAAACCGGCGGCCCTTGAATTTCGAGGAGGATGCAAGCAGGGAGGAAGATACGGAGGCCATTTTTGAATCAGAATTGGATCCTCCTGCAGACAGCGGACCACTTATTAAAGAATCTTCTCTATCGACAATCCTGGATCGGCGGGAGGATTACCATGAATTTCAGGATCATTTGCGTAAGGTCGAAGGGGCGTATCAAAAATCCCTTGGACAGGGCAATGAATTGTTTCGGCAACTGAGTGAACGCCGACCGTCTGGACGTAAAACCGCGGATGCGATGATCACCAGTATTGTTACCGCCATACAACATCCCCACACGGCAATGTCTTTAATTGATGTTGTCGGTAGTAACGGTGCCACGTGGGGCTTGTCCGAACATGCCCTCAACGTGTGCACCTTGTCCCTACTCATTGGCCGTCAATTGGGTTTGGAAGCCGAAGGATTGCTTGATCTCGGGCGTGGAGCCCTCTTCCATGATGTGGGTTATCGCGCGTTACCAATGAACGTACGATTTAGTGCGGGTGGCATGAAAATCGAATCGGATCCGGAGTTGGGGAAACGTCATACGGAGGTAGGGCGACAGCTCATGGCGGCCTTCCCGGATACCAGTCCGGCAGTATTGGAAATGATTGGTCACCATCATGAACGACTGGATGGTTCGGGGTTTCCCAAAGGCATGAGGGCAGGTGCCCTCTCGTTGCCGACCAAAATTGTCATGGTGGCAGATCATTATGATGAACTCTGCAATGCCCCTGATCTGCAAACGAGTCTCACTCCCCATGCGGCCCTGTCCCGTCTCTTTCGCCACGTCGTCATGAAGGAAGAATTGTCCAGATTCTGTCCGGAGGTGGTGCAAGCCCTGGTGCAGGCCATTGGGGTCTATCCGCCAGGGAGCCTGGTAGAATTAACGGACGGATTTCTCGGGGTCGTGGCTCGGATCAATATTCATCACCCCACAAGACCGACAGTGTTGTTGTATGCGCCTTGGATTTGCCGAAGTGATGGAATGTTGGTCAATTTGGCGCAAGAGCCTGAGTTGGAAATCAAGCAAGCTCTCCATGTCAAGGATGTACCCTTGAATGCCCTAGTGTATTTGAGTCCCCGTCGAATGGCCATGTTTGTGCATGCGACCGAACCCACAACCATGGCGTTCAACAGCAGACGGCGGCGGTAATCTCCCAAACCCACCCTGAAGTGTGAACCGGAGTTGATGTGGAGCCGGATACATTTTCTTCAGAAATGAAGTCTGTCTCTAACCACTGTCTAGTATCGGGATGGCCTTGGGTTATGCTTCGAAATGTCGATGGATAAAAAGAAATTCTTCATACAAAATTCTGACGCCAACGCCGACCATATTTTGGCTCCGAATAAAGCTAACCGGAATTTCATCCTGCGGTTCTCACCGGAAGGATTTTTCCCCTGAAAGGCGCCTTTTCCATTTCCTTGGAGAAACAATAATCCGAGGCGATGAAATCCGGACCAATCAACAAACAGACCAGATCGGCCTGTTCTAATTGTTGGAGGATTTTCGCCTCCCAAGGCTCGCCGGGATACAATTGCCGGTCGTGCCCGAACTCGAGGGGAAAAACTTCGTTTTAAAATTTTCAAACACACTTTCATCCGTTCCAAATAGGGATCTTGATTCTTGTGGGGATAGGAAATGAAGACCCGCCCGCGCCGGGTCGGGCGGGACGGGTCGGGAAAGATTTTCTGATCCATATCAAGCTCCGGTAACTGGAGAAACCCATGATAGGGCCGACCCTCCACAATGTCTTGTGCACGGGAAATCACCTGCGGCTTTCCCTTTTGCCGGGCTTGCTCCAAAACCGCAAGCGCCACAAAATCCCTTCCGTCCAGACTCAGTGGTGCGAGCAGTGTAAGGTCGGTGAGCCGATTGTTGCTGCAGTGGAGGGTAGTCAACTGTTCCATGGCGGTCAGGGGTGCCAGGTATTGAACGCCTACCTTACTAATATTCCGTGGCGCAACCCTGGAAGCTGGGCAAATTCCTGCGGAAGAAGAGGAATGGTTCCCTTTGGACCCTTCCAAGATTCCACACTCTGTTGCAGGGCTAGCTCTTCCAGCCAGGTCAGCTCGAAGAGCTCCGGCGGGAGTCGATCCCAGATGAGGCAGGACAGGTCCAGCGACGCGGCCAGGGTGTCTTTGGCCTCTCCTATGCGCCGAAGAGCTTGTTGATAGTCTCGCTCGATTTGATCTGGATTCACGGGAGTCCACTCTACCAAGCTGATTTTAAGTTTGGAACTGGAAACTCCCCCATTTGAGATTGGGCTTAGGTTTTCCCAACTCGATCGTGGAATGAGTGCAGATTAGCGAGCTTGTTGTATTAACCAGCCTTTGGCTTCCGGGTAAAATTGGCCTAGAATTTCTTGGCTCATCCCTGAGAGTAGAGGAGCGAGGTTAGTCCGGATGCGATCGGTAATTCCGGTTAAGGGTTGTGGAGATTGGGTCAGTTTCCAGAGTTGGTGAAGATCGTCCTTTCGTTGTTCAAGAGCTTTTTCCGTGGCGCGTTGCCAAAAGAGGGGAAACTCTCTTGGGTCAGTGTAGTCACCCTTTCCCCTCCCGCAATGGGTCACCGCTAAATAGCGTAGCAACGCATCGCGTGTTTGCCGGTCGAGAAAGGCAGGAACCCAGGATATTCGATTGGAATCTTCTGTTTCCTGACTTTTGGCATAGGTCCGTTCGGCTAATGCTCCAAGGATGGCTCCACCAATGGTAAAGGCGCCATGAGAGAGTCCTCCGGTGGCTAAGTCTGAAGCCAATCCGGCGGCGGCTCCGCTGGCTAGTGCTCCCCAGAACGTTTCTTCTTCCCATGGTTTTCTTTCACCCGGCACGGTCACATCTTCAATCCTGGACTTGAGTGTGTGTGGGACATTGCCGGTTAACCCATGTAACTCGATCAGGTCTGCCGTGACGGCTGAGATACGTTGGGCTAATCGTTGGTCCAGGGCGTGAATGGCATTTTTGATTTGCGGCTTTTTTGAGAGCCCCGTCGGCTCTTGGGAAAGGCGTTCTCCATCCAGGGCGGTCTCGGCTAAGAGTTGAGCGAGACGGGTCATGGATGCATCAAAGATCTGCCGGTGGGTGGCATACCAGGCCTTTTCTAATTTTTTCATCGTGTGATGTTTTTCCGGGGGCAAGGCCTGAGTGACGTGATCCCATAAAACACCTTCTTGAACCCAGCAACGCGTAAAGGCGTCCAAGCTCATCACGTCTTTAATGACGCGATGATTGACCCAATGTTGCCTCCAAAGGGATTCCAATTGTCGCTGTTCTTGTGGATGGATCAGGCCGGTTTGATTCACTAGCACAATGACGGGCTTATCGAGCCACGTGAGAAGATCTAGTTCAGGCTGAAGATAGCCCGCCATGGACGGGTCCTCTGCAGCGTTGACGAGGTATAACACGACGTCAGCTTCATCCCTGACGTTTCGGATCGCTTGCTGACTGCACCAAAACGGTTTGTCTGCTATACGGTCCCAGACTTGAGACACCATCCACCCAATCGGGTTGGTGAGTCCTTGAAGTCGGCCCAAGAGCTTGTGGCTATTTCCAAAACCTGGGGTATCCCACAGGTTGAGCTGTGAGCCATCAGAAGTCTCCAGCAAAACAAAGTGTTCATTTTGAAGTGTGACATGGGCCTGATCGAGCACCTGTCCGATGTCGCGACGCAACAGAGTGCGGGCCAAGGTGGTCTTCCCGATATTCGTGTGGGAAATGAGTGAAAGAGTGATGGAGGAAGGCGCCGTCATGTCATCTCACCTTTTGGGGGCCAAAGAGCAGCTTGTGCTTTCTCAAGAAGCTGGTCGCGGAGGGTGTTCTTTGCATCGAACATCACGATTTGCAGGTGGTGGTCGTTGGCGAGTCGTTGCCAGGTTTGTTGCCGTCCTGTCATTTGTGCCTGATCAGCCAAGTGGCGATAGGGTTCCTGGTCCAGAACAAGGAGTAAGTGATGTTGTCCGTTACAGGGTTCGATTGAGGTTTGAAGCATATGGAATAGTTCACCGTGCACCTCCGCTTCCGGGGTTTGCGCCAGATTACAAACGAGAACCATCGTTTGGGGTGAGGAGTTTGTCTGCAACCAGGGAACACTTGTCTGTCCATAAGGAAGCGGGTCTCTCCAATGCAAAGTCGCCTGATTGCCAAGGAGGTCCAGGAGGCATTGTCCCAAGAAATCCAAAGTGGCCGGGGAGGGTTGATAACTGTACGGCAGAATGTCAATTTGGATGCCTTGTCCGCGTTCAGTACTCAGCAACTGCAGATAGTACGGCTCATTGAGATTGAGCGGGATGGATTCCGCGGCTTTATGTGCAAAACGTGCGGATAGCCAGGCCAGGATTACCCGAGGTATGACGATTCCCACAAAGGCCGTCAGTGCCCACATATGCATCCACGGAGCAGCAGAGCCATGGTTGGGAGCTTGAAGATCTGCAAAGTCTATAGTTGATGGAAAGGGAAAACCCAGAAGCCAGGCTGCAGGTCCCAAGAGTAGGTGTAAGACCGTATGCACCTGTGTCGCTGATAAGAAGGTGCTTTCCCAGGTGGCTTGATAATCTAAAACTAGTCCACGAACGTACATACTGAGGATGATGCCCAGCGCCAGACAGGCTGATCCAATATGCAGCAGATGACGAACGCGACTGATAATGATGGGATGACAGTGTTTCCACCATAGGTTCATAAATCGTTCGGTAGACTGAGGGATCCACTCTCTGCCGGCACCTTCAGGTAAAGCAATCTTTGGCCATGGTCCTTTCCCCAACCATTTGTTTGTGGTGGCCAATCCTTTGGACAGGTGCCGGAGAAGTGGCCCGCTTGGGTCGTTTCCAAGGAGCGGCAGCAGAATGTTACCGGTATAGGTCCCAATGTTCCATAAAAGCAGAAACAAGAGTGGAAAATTTAAGAGATTGACTTGTTGAGATGTTCCTAGTCCATTGATGAGAAGGCCGGCAGCTAAGGCCGGTATCGCCACGAAAGTGAATGGAATCGTGACCTGAACACCTCGAAATGACTCCGTGATGATGGGGTAAGAAGTGGAGAGAAAATTCCAGAGGGATTCAGCCCGATTTATGAGAAATTGTATTGAGCTTTCAGTAGATGGGTTTGGCTGGTGAGACGAGCGTGCTTTTGCTTGTTGGGTGGCCCATTGTCTGGTGGAATGTGAGATGTAACGTGCCTGCGGGTCTGATTGTTCCAGCGCCTGGATTAATAAAATCTTTGATGCGGCTCTCGAATTCATGACTGGAGCTATTTTGGAATCTGAATCGGTGACATTCTTAGGATGTGGTGACTATGCAAGGACGGAGTTGACCTACGATCATGACTGATTTGACTGTTGTGTGGGTGTAGGAAGTGATGTTTTCTATTGGGTGAAAAATCGCTAATTGCATGGTGTTTGGTCGAGCCAAGGAAAATAGGAAACACCGGGCATGCTCACCATATTTGAGTTAGGAATGGAGTGAAACCGCACCTACCTGGTGTGACTCAGAAGGAGAAGCATGCAGTTGAGTCTCATGAGATTGGCAATTTTCACCACCATGGTCATGGGAAAGGAAAGAAATATTCCAACCGGTCCTCACACCTACCTCCAAAACACTAAGGACAGAAACACAACCCCGAGCCCAAAAACTCTCAGGACGACACCAAACATCGCCAGTGGTGATGCCATAATAATGGCAAGAAAAATCGATACAATAAGGGGGGCGAGGATAGGCTCTGCCGTCCGTATCCCATCCACAACAATGACAAATGTTGGGGGAGTTAGCAAGAATGGCCCAATTGGGAGATGGGTGGAAGTCAGTGGTTGAGTTTTCTGCTGGTTTGGGCATAATTGAAAATTGAATCCTGAAAAACCCTTCCATTTTTCAGGTATGATACCCGTTTCTTTCCTTCCCTGTCTTCGAGAACAGTTGTTGGTGCTATGAAAAGGAGGCAGCGGGAAAATGAAATTTCAAGAGGCTCTATGCTCTTAGAGTTGTGGTTGGGGCGGAGTCCAGGATGAGGGGCTTGAGGGCTATTCCTGAATGGCCTTCCTTCGTTGCTGGAGATATGCATTCCGGACGGCTCCATATAAATCGAGCGTGCCTTCCTCAACGCCTTGAAATTTTTCAAGTGTGAGTGCCCGGAGATTCACGGTTTCGCCAGCAACCATTCCAAGCCGTGAAAATGTGACGGTCGGATCGTGTTGGACCAATCTTGGGGCATCAGCGATTTCAATAAAGGGAAGGACCAGCCAATTAAAAGGGTCAAGGAAGGAGTCGCCGATAAAACCAATCCCATCCCGCAATGTGAAGGGTCCCAGAAATGGAATCATGAGGAAGGGTCCCGGCCCCACTCCATAGGATCCTAAGGTTTGTCCCATGTCCTCTTGGGGGGTATCCAAATCAAACATGATTTTCGCCGGATCAAACAACCCTCCCACCCCAAGGGTGGAATTGATGAGGAACCGGCTCAGCTCAATGCCGGCGCCCTGAAACTTTGCCTGGAAAAGGTTGTTGAAAAGTCTCGGCACAAATCGAATATTTTGAAACACGTTAGAGAAGCTTTGCTGAACGTCGGGAGGGATAAAGAAATTATAAACTTTGGCAGCCGGCTTCACCACATATTTGTCCAGTCGGTAATTAAATTCAAAGACGGCGGAATTAACAGGTTCTAGAGGGTCATAGTCCTTGCCCTGGGCTTGATCGGATTCATCAAAGGGATCAAAAAATTCAGTTTCTTTCTCCTCGCCCTCCGAGTCGAGTCCGTCCTCAAATTCAACCATTTGAATAGCCGGCTCTGATTCCATGCCACCCTGGGTCTTGGTGGATTTGGCATTTCCTGCACATCCACTAAGTCCTACGGTAAGGCATAGTATCACCCAGATGGACAATCGCATCGTTTCTCCTCTCATGCCAAAAGCTTCTTTTTGAAGATGTAGGTGGAACCAGTCCACTTCATCTAGTGATTAGAACTTTAAAATAAACCAGTAATACAGAATAACTTCAATTATTTCAGGGATAAACCGAGCGGACTGTAACAAAATCCCTTACCCAAGCCAACAATCTCTTTCCTCGTCCCCACTTCTCGAAAGACCTGTGACTAGTGATAGGATTCAGGCCTTTCTCGTCTGTTTTGGTAAAGGCATGAAAAAGACTGCTGAAAGTTTTGTCAGATTCCTTAACAAAACATTACAGAGAAAACCTTGGAAAACTTAGATGCTGCCATACTTTTTCATGATGTACCTCAGAGGTCGTAAAGTGCATCGACGTTTTCAATGAGGCTTTTCTCTTTAGAGGGAAGATCGTCCTCAGTATTGGAGAGGAGGCAGCATTAACGATTATCAAAGTGCTGCATGTGAAAAAGCTTTTTTAGTGGCACTCCCTTTGCTGATTGGTCGTAAGTGACCAATGCGGTTCATGGGGCATCAATGCCTCTTAACCAGAAGGTCAGATGACCTGAGAACGTTCAATAGAAGGGAGACCAGCTATGAGCCCATCGGTATCGGAACAGAAGCCTTCCTGGAATGGTTCCATTAAACGGGTGAAAAAGCAGGACCGTCACCCTGTCTTGTCCGGCGGTGGCTCCCCTGATGTGGACAGGTCGTCAGGAATAAGTGACAAGCAACTTCCCCTATACCTAAGGGAAATAGGGCAAGTGTCATTACTGGACCGTGATGGTGAAGTTCGTCTGTGTAAGAAAATTGAGGAAGCCCGGCGAAGTATGCTGGATATTCTTTATTCCCTTCCTATGACGTTGAGCTATCTTCAAGAGCAACGCATGCGGTTGATGAATGGCGAAATCGTGGCTAAACACATTGTTCAAAAGGAGAAAGAGGAGTATGTAGAGGCCGAATCGGAGGAAGAACCTGAGATTCCAGACATCCAAGCCGAGCAGCTAGAAGATGAAGAATTTCGTCAACGGGTCATTCAGCAACTGAGTCATCTTTGTCACTGCGTTGAATTCATGATGACGAAGGACAATGACTCCACAGCCAAGCATGGCGCTTCGACCTCTGTGCAAGCAAGAAAAAAATTATGGCAAAGTCTTGAAGGAGTGAATTGGCATCCAGCGTTTACGAAACAGGTAGAAAGCCGCATACGCGCAACCGAACGTCAACTTGCAGAGGTGTTGAAACGGTTAGGAATATCCTCCCAAGATATCTTTAATAGTGGCAAGACAACACAGGGGATGGGTCGGGAATCTTTCTCTGCCAGAAACACTGTCATTGAGGCCACCTCAAGTTCCCATCGCTTGGCCCTGGAAGCAGGAGAACACCTCATATATTTGGAGCAAGAAGTTTTGCGCATGTGCTTTTCCGACTTTCTCGCACGGGTTGGGCAATTAGACCAAGCCAAGATCCGTTTGCATTTCGCCAAGGAGGCGATGTTGGAGGCAAACTTACGTCTGGTTGTTAGTGTGGCCAAACGATATGTGAATAGAGGTCTCGATTTGCTGGACCTTATACAGGAAGGCAATATTGGCCTGATGCGTGCGGTAGATCGTTTTGAGTATCAACGAGGCTATAAGTTCAGCACCTATGCGACGTGGTGGATTCGACAGGCGGTAACCCGGGCATTGGCTGATCAATCAAGGACCGTACGGATTCCGGTGCATGTGTGTGATGTGCTTACTCGAGTGCGACGAACGATGGAACGTTTAGCGGTACAATTGGGGCGTGAGCCGAAATTGGAGGAGCTCAGCGGCGCTGTGGATATTCCTCTGGATAAACTATCCACCATGTTGGAAGCGACAAAAGGTACTCTGTCGCTGGAGACTCCTATGGGCGATGAAGACGGGTCGCCTCTTTCTGATCTCTTGCAAGACCATGCCGCAGTTTCTCCATGTTATTCTGCTGAACGGGTGGATCTACAGGAAAAAGTGACTACCTTATTAGGGACTTTAACCCCTCGGGAGGCACATATTATTCGGCGACGCTTTGGAATTGGAGAGCTTGAGGATGCCACTCTTGAAGAGATCGGCATTGAATTCTCTGTGACCCGAGAGCGGATTCGACAAATTGAGGAACGGGCGTTAGCCAAATTGCGTGAACCCCAACGAAATGTGGTCTTGCGTAATTTTTTTCAACCATCCGGTCCAGCCCTAGGATAGGCCGATTCTTTTTGTGAACGTGCTATGTCGAACCACAAAGGTGGTTGATTTCAGAATGGTACAATCTAGGAAAGGCCATTAAGGAAAAAGCGAATCACCGAGAGGTGGGGAGGATTCAGTCGTTGAAGATTCGTGGTGACCCAGACTACTTTTGAAATTAGCACCCGCTGTCTGGGCATTGAGGAAGGTCGTTCCATTAAGATTGGCCTGCTGAAAATCGCTTCCATACAGGTCAGTGTCCTGAAAATCTGCCCAAGCGCAGTCCGAGCAAAAAAAGTTTCCATCCCGAATTTGAGCACGGACGAATGTGGCGCCGCGAAGTGTCGCATGCTGGAACTCGGTTCCTTGAAGGTTCGCATGCTGGAAATCCGCCCATATAAGATCGGCTTGTGAAAAATTTGCCCAGGCTAACTGGGCACCCCTGAAACGGACACTTCGCAGATTCGCGCCTTGAAAATTTGCGCCGCGCAGGTTCGCCCCCTCAAAATTTGCCCCAGGGAGGTAGGCTTCCTGAAAATTGGCATTCCGAAGATCCTGGTGGCGGAAATCGGCCTCGCGAAGGTCAATCTGAAAAAAATCTTGGGAACTTGGTGGAGCTGTGTGGGTAGACTGTTCGTGCTCGGATTGTTTGTCTTTTTTGATTCCAGCCTGCTGGGAGCGTCTCCAATTCTGATGGGTGTGGAGAAGAAGGGCCCGGTCATCTTCAACTTCGTTGAGAGGAGGCTGCAAGGGACGGTCTTCAATTGATGCCATAAAGAGATGCCTTGAAAAGACAACAGAAAATGAAAAATGAATTGACAGGGATCCATGGGATGCAGGTCACAATGAAACCTTAGCGAAATTGACAACAAGGGTCCAGTCCAAAAAGCGGGTCTGGAGGGACCATGGAAACATCAATATGGTATACAAATACTCCTGCGCTTTGGGCATGAAAAATGATCGAAGGATGTTCCAAAATTTTTTATTGGCGGATATCACAAAAATTAAACATGTGGTGATGTGAGATGGAATTAACCATTTTTGTTTTATGGACGGTGGTGGCGCTATTAGGCTATCAACTGTGGGTGTTGTGGAAAGCGCATGGGTCATTTCTGCAGATTCTGAAGGAACTTCCTGATCGTATTCGATCTGGCTTGGGAGTGGTAGGCGTTAGAGAGCTGAAGGACATTCAAGAAAGTTTTTATCGTCTTGAGCAGCGTGACCATATTAGGAAGATTCCAGAGACGACGGGCGAAAAATTCGACCAACATTTTCAAGAATGTTTTCAAAAAGTGGACTCCCCTGTTGATTGCCTCGAACCCATTGATGACTCACTCTCTGTCATGGACGGACCCGTCCCCCGATCCAGGTCGATCATGTGGAAAGGTCTTCGCTTTACCCTCAGCGATTCCATTTGGTTCCATGCAGGAGTGGTGTCGAACGAAGATGTAGAAGATGATCAAGTTCAAGCCATGGTGCAGGGACCATTTTGTCGGAGGTGTTTGAAGCGATTGGTGGGGAGGGTTCGTGTTCAGGATTCAGGTGTTCCACCGCAATGTCATAACTGTGGCCTATCCTGGAGCATACATGAGCTCGACTATACAGAAATGCCCCTTGGTGACCTTAAGCGCATGGTGTATGGCATGCTTGATCGAAAAGTAAGAATGAGTCGAAACGTTCAATGCGAAGTTTTCATTGTGGGGGAAGAGGATTCAGGTGCTGTCCAGTGATCTTTTGCCGTTAGGCAGAACTTGTGTGGGTGTAGTTGGGATGCTATAACCGACCACTATGCTCCTCTGCCCTTCCTGTTCACAGGAGAATCCAGATACCGCGAACTTTTGTTTGCAGTGCGGAAAAGCGCTTGGTTCCCCATCTTCAGAGACTGCCCCAGAGGTCAATTCTGAGGAACCTGGGGCCAGGACGCCTCCAACTCAATCCCAATTGTGGGAAACGTTCATCGGTCCAAGTAAATCCATTCAATTTTCCGTCAAGACCGGGTGGGTGTGGCGGTCGGCTTTTTTGTACTACAAAGAAAAATTTGAAAGCATTGAAACCCCTCAAGGTCCACGATTTGCGTTAAGTTGGAACTGGCCCGCCGCCCTGTTTGATTCGTTTCTTTGGTTTTTATATCGAAAGATGTACCTGTTTGCGTTGTTATACGCTGTAGCCCCGGCTCTGGCCATATTTATGACTGGGGATGTGATGGTGGGAATTGTGTCAAGAATATTGGCAGGGGCCAGCGCGAATTACTTGTACTATTGGCATGTGAAAGACAAGGTACAGAGAATTATGGCGATGCCCGGTCTTGATGATACTGGTCGTGCTCACCTGATTCAGGAGGAAGGTGGAGTACAACCTTATGTCCTCTGGTTGGGGGTGGTGCTGCATATGCTGATGCTTGGTTTACTGGCGGCGACCCTTGTTCAAGGGCCTCCGGTTGAGGATCCTCTTGGTGGAACGGAAGGACGTCCTGTTCAAAAATTCTTTTAAGAGAGAGAATCGGGATTCTTGATGGCTGGATGGCCCTGGGATTGATTTGAGGCGGTCTGCCAATTGAACCAGGCTCGAAACCAATCATAATCAGATTGGTAGGCGGTAGATTTGGCGTCCCCCTGTTTGCCTTTTTCAGTCAAGAGGGTGTAGGTTCTGGGCCAATTTTTTGTCCACCAGGATTTGAGGGCTTCCGGTGAGGAGGGCTGATCGTCTGACTGAAAAATATCTGCGGCATCAACAATCTGGGCGATGAGCTTCCACGCTCGATCTTTTCCCAAACCCAAATTTCGAAAATGTTCCCGTAATAAAAAGACTACCCATAATTCCGCACTGTGTTTCTTGTTGTGTTTAAATGGTTGTGTTTGGCGAAGGGGAATCGGGTCAAAGTTTTTGATGATTGAGGTATAATCGGGGCCTCCATACTCTCCCACCAATTCTGCAATACCCTCTAACATGTTGGCCAATTCGACCTCAACTTCCGATCGAGGGGAGTCCGCAGGCATGGCTAGCGGACTCGGTGTTGTGAGCATATCAATGACGGGCTTGAGTTCTCTGAGGCGACCGACTGCAGCCTTGAGGATACGTTCCGACTCCAACCAATAGTCAGAATCATTTTTGGCCGTTCGTTCTTGTCCTGCCGGGGGAAGGACTGCGGGAATCCAATGCCGGATGAGTGTAAATAGGATATAGTCCAGATCACCGCCTTCGTCAGCCGCTCGATCCAAGGCGTTTTGCGGCCCAAGGCCTTGGCGGAAAAACTGTTCTGTTCGTTCTGCGACGCCATGTCGGCCAGCCAATGCGGTCCACCAGCGTGCGAATTGTTCCAATTTATGTTCGTCAGAGACCATATCGTATCGAAAGCAGGGAAAAAATTTTCTGGTCATGGTACGATTCGGTGCCAAGCAATGCAAGCAAGAATAGGTCACTGAACAATGTTAAAGAGGCAACCACGAAAGGGAGCGAGGGAGGAAAACTAGATGGCTCAGTTGGTGTTAATTCGTCATGGCGAATCTCAGTGGAATTTGGAAAACCGTTTTACGGGCTGGGTCGATGTCCCATTAACTCCTAAAGGAGAACAGGAAGCCCGCGATGCTGGTAAGAAACTTAAGTCCTTTCAGTTTGATTGTGCATTTACCTCGGTGTTGATGCGCGCCAAGGAAACCCTCCGATTGGTTCTGGAAGAAATTGGACAGACGACGATTCCCATTGAGGAAAACAAGGCGCTGAATGAGCGGATGTATGGAGAGCTGCAGGGGCTCAACAAAACAGAAACGGCACAAAAATATGGCGACCAACAGGTGAAAATTTGGCGGCGAAGCTTTGATGTGCCTCCCCCTGGTGGTGAAAGTCTGAAGGATACCGCTGAACGAGTCCTTCCCTATTATGAAAATCGAATCCGGCCGGCTCTATTGGGAGATAAAACGGTTTTAATCGTGGCCCATGGCAATAGTTTGCGGTCATTAGTTATGCAATTGGAGCAATTATCAAAAGAAGCTGTGCTTGAATTGAATATTCCGACGGGTGCGCCATTATGGTATGAATTGGCCACATCTGGGGAGGTAACCGACCATCGATATTTGTAATTGAGCTAGAGCGCCTTGTTGAAATCTCTAAAGCGCAATTTCAAGTCATCATTTGCCGGAGAAGATTGCTTTATATCTGTTTGGTTGAATCATGGTCGTCATTTTCCTTTTCTTTATTGCAGGGTTGTGGATGGCCGATGGTGTGGCCTTGTTGATTGCCCCGGAACGCATGATTGCCACCTTGCGACAGTCGCTGGTTGTGGCACCAGGGTTTATAAAATGGGGCGGCGTTGCAGCCCTATTGGGAATCCTTCTGTTATTCGGAACCAGAGGCATCCCCTACCAACCTCTTTGGATCGTCGTGGGTTTGAGTATGGTTGCGAAGGGCATTTTCCTGTATGCCGGATCGGATCGTTGGCGGTTACGGATCGTCAAATGGTGCTTAGAGCGGGAGCTGATCGATTATCGCATCTGGGGCCTGGCGTTATGTACCCTTTCTGTCTTGCTCTTAGATGCGTTGGGCTGGGGCAAAGGACCCTAGGTTGTTGAAATGATAAGAGCAATCTGATGCGGCTATGCCAAAAGCATCATGATATTGAGGGCATATGAAAGATATTGATCGAGAAAAGCTGTACGATACCTGGCAGGTTCATCAATCTATGGATTGGCCGGACGGGTTAGGGGGTGATGAAGGGCAACTCATGACGTTGGATACAGTCATTGGAGGATGTTTGACCTATTACCTTGATGAGCATCATCTTGATGAAGCACGGATTGAAATCTTACGTGATTGTCTTACTGAGCTGGAATCTCTCGTCCCTGACCTAAATGAAGCCACGAGTGAATATTTCAGACGTTTGCAATTTCTTGGCGTGACCCTTCTACAAGATTTTTCTTAAATCTAATTTTGCTTTTTTTCGCTCTTCCTGCCCCTTTTCCCGTTGCAACCTAAATGAGCTCCCTTTCTGGACAATTTAGGACTTCTGACTTTCATGGAAATGGTTTTGGCTGGTTTGACGCTGGAAAAAATGCTGTGGTACCGTGGTTGCTGGTTTCTACCTATTGCCTGTCACAGTAAGGTACCGACAATGAGTCAACAAAATGACCTAAAAACGATTTTGAATAAACTTCATTATTCCGACGATGCCAAGGTGGTGGCGCAGATTTCGGCCCAGACCAAACTGGTCATGGCACGAATGAAGGGGATTCGCCGCAAGGTGGTGGTGATGAGCGGCAAAGGCGGGGTAGGGAAAAGTATGACCACCGTGAATCTGGCGTTGGCCTTCGCGCGGATGGGGCAACGGGTGGGATTACTGGATGTGGATATTAATGGGCCTTGTGTGCCGCAAATGTTGGGCATGCGCGGGAAGGGCTTATTGGATACCCCGGAAGGGGCGGTGCCGCCGACCGGTCCGTTAAATATTAAAGTGGCGTCGATGGATTTTCTCCTACAAGAAAACGCTCCGGTGCGGTGGAAAGGTCCCATGGACCTCAGCCCGGTTTGGTTGGGCATGACCGAAATGAATGTGATTCGGGAATTTCTCTCCGACATGGTCTGGGGAGAATTGGACTATTTGTTGGCCGACCTGCCCCCAGGGGCGGCAGCCGATAAGCCACCCCTCCTGGCCGGACTCATTCCTGATTTAGCGGGGGCGGTGGTGGTGACGACGCCTTCCGAGGTGGCTTCGAATGTCGTCCAAAAATCCATTGCCTATGCCCAGGAGCTGGGTATTGAGATTTTGGGGGTGGTCGAGAATATGAGCCAGTACCGCTGTCCCTCCTGCGGGGAAGAAAGTCCCTTGTTTGAGGGGGATACCGATTCCATGTGTGAGGCCTTGGGTTTGCCTCTCTTAGGACGCATTCCCTTTGATCGGAATTTTGCCCGCACCTTTGATAAGGGGGAACCGATCCTGGATGGAGGCAATCCCACTGCGGCGAAATATCAGGACATTGCCAAAAAGGTTCATACATTGTTGGATTATCAACATGTTTTAGACGGGAAAGTGTAACGTCTCGAAGCGATCGTTGGCCTTCGCCGACGTTCAGAAGGGAAACGATATGAAGTTTGTTTGTCTCAAATGCGAAACCTATATGACTTTTGAAAAAGTCGAAAAACCTGCTGAAGGCTCATTGGGGGTGTTTTTTGAATGCCCTTCCTGCCAATCGCGGTTTTCGATGGTGACCAATCCCGGCGAGACCCAGATGGTCTCCTCTTTGGGTGTTCAGTTGGGCGGGAGAACCGAAGCGCCCAAACCGTTAGAAATGACTCGGGGCGGGTTAGAGGACAATGTTTCGGCTGGCATGGGACAGATGGCCGCCTATTTGAACGAAAAAATTCAAGGTGGCCAACCGGCCGCGGCTCCCTCGACCCCAGCCGCTTCTGCCGCCCCGGCTAGTGCCGGAGCACCAGGTACTACTTCGGAAGGCGGCGGATGTCCCTTTTCGGCAATGGTCGCCCAAATGGGTCTGGGCTCAACGGACGCCACAGGCACCCCAGCCCCTTCGGCTGGAGTGCAATTGATCTGGTCGCCGGATGCCCAAGAGAAGCTGGCCAAACTGCCATCGTTTGTGCAGCCGATGGTCAAAAGCAGCGTAGAGACTTATGCCCGGAAGAGCGGTTTTACCACCGTGACTCTTCAGGTGATGGACGATTCCAAGAATGCCTCTACGGAGGGGATAAAGTGGACGCCGGAGGCGCAACAGCGGTTGGATAATATTCCCGACTTTATTCGCCCCATGGCGCGGCGGGAAATCGAACGTCTGGTCAAGGAGCGGGGACAGTCGGAAATTACAGCTGAAGTCATGGAAGAAGCCAAAGAAAAGTTTATGAAATTTATGTAAATCTCGATTGATATTTGTGTTTTCACAAAGGCGGCTCCTGAAAAGGAGTCGCCTTTTTTGTTATTCCCACGAAAGTGGAAATCCAGTCTTGTCTTACATTTCAAAAATGTGCGGGGTTTCGCTCCTGCCGACGAGGTCCTTTTGTTTCGGCAAAAGGACACCCTTGCTCGGGGACGTAACCCAGCATAAAGATTAAGCAAAATCCTTCCAATTCGCGTATGGCTTTGTTCGGTAAATGGCTTCTGCCTTCACGGGAAGTTCAACTCCAGCATGCTCTAGAAGTTGAGCTAGCTTCCCAAGTGGTAATCCCACGACCGTGGGATAATCTCCGTCAATTTTTTCGATAAGATGTGCTCCTTTTCCTTGAATGGAATAGGCACCGGCTTTCCCCAGGCTATCTTGTGTCGCCAGGTATGCCTGCAAGTCGGCATGTGAGAAGTTCTTGATCAAGACTTTGACGGTTTCTACCCATGTTTCCTCTATCTGTTTAGCCTTGCCTACCAAAACCAAACCGGTATGGACGAGATGGCATCGGCCGCGCAAGCGGGTCAGCATGTGGTGGGCATCTTCGAGGTCTGCCGGTTTGCCAAGGATCTGGCCATCCAATTCAATGACGGTGTCACTGCCGATGACGAGGCTGTTCGGATAGTGACTCGCCACGGATTGGGCTTTTTCAAGGGCCAGGCGTCGGACATGATTGGCGGGTGTTTCTTGGCCGAGGACTTCTTCATTGATTTCGGGCGGAATGATCTCAAAGGGAATTCCCAAGAGGGTCAGCAATTCTTTTCGACGAGGCGACGAGGAGGCCAGGATGAGGTGAGGATCGGGCATTTAGGAGGCGGGGATGGTGGCCGGTATTTCCAGGTTCTGGTTGGCCAGAGTACGGGCTTGGTACTGGTTGACCAAATTGACCACATCTGTTGTGGAATGGGTACGAACGAGTTGTGCGCGCATCGCTGCGGCGTAGGGAAAGCCGGAGCAATACCAGCCTAGGTGTTTGCGCATGCGTACGAAACGCTCTGGCCCATGGACCCGTTCAAACAGGGAGGCATGTTGGATCATGATCCTGAATTTTTCTTCCAGGGTTGGAGCATGCTGTGGTGGAATGCAGGCTTGTCCGATCCGCAACATTTCTCGTATCTTTGGAATCCCCTGAAAAACCCATGGATTGCCGAGTGAGCCACGGCCAATCAACACGCCGTTAACGCCGGATCCCCGAATGCGGACAGCAGATTCTCCCAGACTCTGAATATCGCCATTACCCATGACAAGAATGCCGTGCGGCTGGATTCGGCTTGCGGCGAGGGCGATCGCCTCCCAATCGGATTGCCCCCGGTACATTTGTGATAGCGTACGGCCGTGAATGGAGATGACCTCTGGGCGTCCCTGGATAAGACAGGAGCTCCATTCTTCGATCATATTCCGGTCGAAGCCAATGCGGGTTTTGACGGATAACGGAATGGTTTTGCGAATTGAGGAGTGGTGTAGCTCGCTCTGAAGCTGGCCGATGGCTTCCAAGGCTTTGGCCTTCAGCCCGATTTGGGCCAGGGTCTGGCCAGCGGCCCAATCCTGGACGCCTTTTCTGGCCATCTCTATCAGTTCCAGTGCCAGATTTGGCGTGCGGATCAATCCGGCGCCACTTCCCGAGGAAGCGACATTTTTCGAAGGGCAGCCCATGTTGATATCCAACCCATCAAACCCCAATTCACAGACCACATGGGCCGCTTGGTAAAATAAGGCAGGTTCCTTCCCATAAATTTGGGCAATGACGGGACGTTCCGCTTCCGAGTATCGCAGGCTGTCGAGGGCCTTAAGTTTCCCGGAACAGATGTCATGGACATTGGTAAATTCCGTAAAGACCACATCAGGTTTCCCGTGTATTGCCACGATATGGCGGAAGGCCGAATCAGTGACGCCATCCATGGGGGCCAATCCAATAATTGGTTGAGGGAGGGACCGCCATAGTGTGGAAACGGTTTGCGGGGAGTGAGTCATGAGCTGTGCGAATGAAATCGGATGCTTGAGTTCTGAGGTTATTTTACCGAAAACGTCTAGGTGTTCCTTTAAATCTTACACCTTTACTTCTTATACAGCCGACCGACCATTGACGGGAAGCTTCTGGAAAAGCCCAGTTGGTACATACTTGTTTTTGTCGTTGATGAATTTGGAGGGTAGTGGATGTCATTACGTAAAAATACATTTTTGGAAATGCCATCTGATGTGAACCATTGCGCAAAAATAAATGTGATGGAAGAGGAGATTGTACGCGAAATCAAATCTCTTTGGACAGGACCTGACAATGATGTGCGGACGGCCTTATTAAAAGAAATGCTAGGAAGTGTGGTTAGGCTACGTGATTTAGATACGGATGTCATAGATGTCAAGATTCTTCATCGAGCCTTAAAAGAGCTTCGCTACGCCTTCCGGGTATTTCGGCAATATCGCGAGGTGAAAAAAGTCAGTATTTTTGGTTCAGCCAGGACCCCAGTGGATGATCCCAACTATAAGCTGGCATCCCGATTTGGGAAACTCCTCAGTCAACGTGGCTTTATGGTGATCACTGGTGGCGGGCCAGGGATTATGCTAGCCGGGAATGAGGGGGCTGGTCGGGAGAATAGTTTTGGGGTGAATATAATGCTGCCTTTTGAGCAAGCCCCGAATGCGATGATTGCGGATGATAAAAAGCTTGTGCATCTCAAGTATTTTTTTACGCGAAAATTGTTGTTGGTGAAGGAAAGCCATGCCGTCGCCCTTTTCCCTGGAGGATTTGGGACGTTAGATGAGGCGTTTGAAGTTTTAACACTGATTCAAACGGGGAAAACCCACCCGATTCCCGTCGTGTGTATCGAATCCCCTGGTGGTAATTACTGGAAAAGAATGATGAAGTTTTTGGAGCAACAACTCTTGTCTCGTGGGTTTATTCATCGATCCGATTTAGCGCTCTTCAAAGTCGTGTATTCGGCAGAGGAAGCGGTTGAGGAAATTCAGCAATTTTTCCGGGTGTATCATTCTTTGCGGATGGTGAGAGATATGATGGTTATCCGAATTCATCAACAGCTCACGCAGGCGGAGATGATTCAGTTAAACCAGGAATTTTCGGACCTCTTGACCGATGGAGAGTTTCGGCAAGTTGCGGCGTTGCCCGAGGAAAAGGATGAACCCCACCTTTCTCACTTGTCACGTCTGGTGTTACATTTCAATTGGAAAGAGTTGGGACGTCTTCGGCACTGCATTGATTGGCTCAATGCGCGAGCAACAGCCATATAGTTATTTTGTGAAGTGTGCTGAAGGTTTGTCCGGATTTATTGAAAACTGATAAGCTCAGTCCAAGAGGCGTGATGATGATAAAATTTGACGAATTGCCCAATCAGAACCCACCGGACGTGGTGTTGTATCACGCCGATTGCATGGATGGATTTGGGGCAGCGTGGGCTCTCTGGAAACGGTTTCCACAGGCTCGCTACGTGGCGGTCAAGCATGGGAATCCCCCTCCGGACGGATTGCAAAACCAGCATGTGGTGATGGTTGATTTTAGTTATCACCGCGAAACCATATTGGAGTTGGCGGATCAAGTGGCCAGTCTGTACATTTTAGATCATCACATTACCGCGCAGGATTCTCTGAAGGATTTGCCTTTTGCGTATTTCGATATGAATCGCAGTGGCGCGGTCCTGGCATGGGAATGGGCTCACACGGAACCGGTTCCCTGGCTTCTTCAATATGTGCAGGATAAGGATTTATGGCAGTGGCAACTTCCCTGTAGTCGGGAAATTAGTGCGGCGCTGGCGTCATACCCGTTTGGATTTGAACGGTGGGAATCTCTTCAATTTGAAACATTAAAAGTTGAGGGCACAGGTATTTTGCGATCCGAAAAGGCATTAGTTGAAAAGATGGCAAACGAAGTCACCATGGTGTCGTTTGAAGGGCATCTGGTTCCCGCTGTTCACTCAGCTGTTTTAACTAGCCAGATTGGTGAGCATCTTTCTGAAAGACATCCATTTTGCCTCATTTGGCATCAAAAAGATGGCCGCCGGTATTTTTCACTTCGGTCAAAAACCGGAGGGATTTCTGTGTCTGATATTGCGGCGAAATATGGTGGAGGTGGGCACACCCATGCTGCTGGTTTCTCGATCCCTTTAGACGATGATCCTCAGGATTTTCTTAACCCCGTTTTGGGTCTGGCTGATTGTTCTCCTGCCTCTGCTCAGTTCTGACAATTCAATAGAAGCTTCTTGAGGGTGAATCCATGATCCCACTTCGGGATGACAATCCTACTGAAATTACGCCTGTGGTGACTGTGGCGTTTATTGTCTCCTGTTCCCTGGTATTCCTGTATGAACTCTCTCTCCCGATGGCACGCAATGAAGCATTTTTCTATATGTATGGGGCGATTCCTGCAGTCGTGTTGGGGCATGCTCAATTACCATCCGAGCTGGTGAGTCTCCCAGCCTATGGAACGCTTCTCTCAAGTATGTTTCTCCACGGGGGCTGGATGCATTTAATCGGGAATATGCTCTATCTGTGGGTTTTTGGAAATAACATCGAAGATGTGATGGGCCATACAAAGTTTGTCTTGTTCTATTTAATTTGCGGGGTATTGGCTGCCTTCAGTCATGCGTTAATTGATCCCGAATCAACCATACCAATGGTTGGTGCTAGCGGGGCAATTTCAGGGATTTTAGGGGCGTATTTATTGCTGTATCCTCATGCGCGGGTTTTGGTTTTGATTCCTTTTGGATTTATCGGCACCTTTAATGTTCCAGCGGCTATGGTATTGGGTTTATGGTTCTTTATGCAGGTCTTAAGTGGCGGCATGAGTCTTGGAAATCAAGGTGGTGGAGTCGCTTTTTTTGCGCACATCGGTGGATTTCTTGTTGGAATGATTTTGATTGGATTTTTCAAGCATCCTCACGTCAGGTTTTTTAACCCTCCTCATTCTTCCAATTCTTCGGTCTCTTGGTAATGCAGTTGGCTCATTACCCTGGAACATGAAATTGAGTGGATTTTTTGTAGCAAAGGGAATTCTTTTTTTCCTTTTTTGAGTCTACTCCTGACCTATTTTGGATCGGTTGGGTGTTTGAACATCGAAGGCTTTCCCCTTGTTGAGGAAGGGCATGGAATTATCAGTTTCTCTCATTCAGGAGATTTTTAAATAATAGCGTTTAATATTTCTATCAATCTACGTGTGGGCGGCATAAAGAATTGGAATGCAATGTCTATGGCGAATCTATTGTCAAACCTACATTGAAAAATGATGTTAGAGGTGGGGAATAAGATTTTTTCTGCCAAAAAGACTTCTTCGAAAATGCAAAATTTACTTAAAGGATTTTAAAATCATTTGGTTAGAAAGAAATCAAATTCAAGATTAGATTTTTAATGAAGAATTTGACCCTATGGAAAATAAAATTAAATTTTAAAAGAAAGTAATTGACAGCCTG